>JBKHBQ010000069.1:0-15508 GCA_046542305.1 Bacteroidales bacterium | reverse complement strand
GTTTCGGTTTCTGTTTCCTGGGCCGTCAATGCCGAGGGAATCAGCCATGCTGCAACCAATAGTGTCAATATGCAGGTTCTCATTTTCATTCCATTGAAAACGCAAAGATAGGCTTTTGATTATTTATCGCCCTAAAAATGCCGTAGAGGGCTAACACACTGCCGGAAACTTGAAGACATTTGCCGGAAACTGGTGTGACATTGATTCAGTGATGTAATCTTTATAACTTTCGGCTAAATTTAAATCCGCACAAATGAAATACGGCTTCTTACTCTGCAACTTCCTTCTCATGGTCAGCCTGGTATTCGGTGCAGAAGTTCCCAAGAAAAATGCCGGAGAACTTGCCGGCACATTTTTAAAAAGTGTTCGCGGTTTTCATCCCGGACCGGTAACAGATCACCACCTTATTTCGAAGGAGGGATGTGCCCTGTATCATGTTGTAAATTTCAGTGAGGGATTTGTGTTGGTATCTGCTGACGACCGGTTTTATCCGGTCCTGGCTTTTTCGGATCACGGAAATTATAGCGCAGATGAAATGCCTGAACATGTTGCAGCATGGATGGATTGGTATGCAAAGCAAATGCTTGTTGCTTTAAAAGGCAGGATGGATTTTTTCGAATGCATCGCCTTTAATCCGCAAGACTTTTCCCGTGAAAAGATGGTGGAACCGCTGCTTAGCAGTAAATGGGGGCAGGGCAGGTATTACAATATCCTTTGTCCCGAAGACAGCTCATCAGCCTATAACCGTGTGCCGGCAGGGTGTGTGCCCGTGGCCATGGCGCAGATCCTTTTTTATTACCGTTATCCGCCGTGGGGAAACGGTTCGCACAGCTATCTGCCCGGCTATGGCAACGGCATGTATGGCATCCAGAGCGCGGATTTTGGCAATACCCAATACCGGTGGGAAGAAATGCAGGATTTTATCGACGGACCGAATGACGCTGTGGCCCAACTGATTTATCATACTGGTGTTGCGGTGAATACCAACTATTCGCCGACAGGTTCGGGAGCAAATACCCTGATGGTGCCGGGGGCTTTCAGTGATTATTTCAATTACCTGCCGGGAGCGCAAAACCTAAGCCGCGCCGATTATGATACGTTGAACATCTGGCAGGAAATGCTCATGGAAAATCTTGATAATAAAATGCCCGTTCTGTACAGAAGCATGGCTTTCCCGTTCGGCCATGCCTATGTATGCGACGGATATGCGGATGGATCGCACTTTCATTTTAACTGGGGATGGGACGGACGATACGATGGTTACTACTACATCGACGAACTCATCCCGGGCGGCATTAACTTGTCCGACAATCAGGGCGGTATTTTCGGGTTGTTTCCGGATACGACGGCTTTTCAGTATCCTCCCGGATGCCAGCTGGCGGATACCCTTACACATCACGAAGGATCTGTGGCGGATGGCAGCGGGATCTTTGACTATCTCCCACATCAGGAATGTTCATGGTTGGTGAATATCGATTCTGCGGAAATCAGTCATGTCATTATCAGTTTTTCAGATTTTTCGCTTGCTGCAGGTGATGTACTGGAAATTTACCGCGGAACGTCGGTGGCTGATCCTTTGATTGCTGCTTTGAACGGAAATGAAATTCCCGGAATGCTTACGGTTGATGGAAAGGAGTGCCTGATCCGTTTTGTGAGTGATGATGCCTGGGAAGGCGAGGGATTTTTGCTGAATTACTGGGGCGTGAAAATGCCTTTTTGCCAGGAAGAAGCTGTGGTGTTGGCGGATGTTGAAGGAAGCCTGGAGGATGGCAGCGGGTATTTTCCGTATGGCAACCATTCCGATTGCCGCTGGCTGATCGCTCCTGAGGCTCCGCCCGGCGATTCGGTGGAATACGTAGTGGTGGAATTTTCTTTACTTGACCTTGCTGACGATGATACGCTGTGGTTTTTCGATGGTGAAACTGAAAACGCACCGGTGCTCGACAGTTTTACCCGCGGTGAAATCCCTGACAGCTTCAGCAGTTCTGAGGATAAGCTGTTTGTAAAATTTACCTCGGATGATTCGCTGACCGCGCAGGGCTGGCGCTTTTCATGGACATCGGTGGCACCCGTTTATTGCCACGATACCGTTTGGCTCGATCAACCTTCAGGATCATTCTCTGATGGCAGCAATGATAAATTTTATCTCAATAATTCCGAATGCTATTGGGTGCTGGATGTGCCGGAATCGCAAATCATCAAGGTGTGGTTCGAAAAATTCGATCTTGAATACCAGTACGATTTCCTTAAGGTGTTCGACATGAACCAGCAACCAACGAAATTGCTTCAGGTCTATACCGGATCGGTCCTGCCCGATCCGCAGATTTTTCAGAGCAACCGGCTGCTGTTTGCCTTTACCAGCGACGATTTTTTGGTGAAGGATGGATTTGATCTCAGCTATACAGAGATCGAAATGCCCGATTATTGCCACGACACAGTTTATCTTTCGCAGTCACACGGAACCATTACCGACGGAAGCCATGACGAAAATTACCTGAACAACAGCCGGTGCGTCTGGATGGTGGATGTTTCTGAGCATTTTTCTCTAAATATAACTTTTTCACTGCTGGATCTGGAATACCAGTACGATTTTCTGTACGTGTACGATGCAACCATGCAACCGCCCGTGCTGCTCAAAAACTTCTCGGGTTCCGCTATTCCTCCGCCATTTCTGCTGGAAAGCAACCGGCTGATATTTGTATTTGAATCCGATGAAAATATAACCCGCGATGGTTTTGTGTTAAATTACGAAGCTAAACCTGATGCCATTGGCGAAAAACAACATGCTGTATGGCAACTGTTTCCGAATCCTGTCGGGGATTTTCTCAGCATTCAAGGATATTGCACGGAAGAAGCAAAATGGGTAATATCCGACCTGAGTGGCAGAATAATCCGTTCAGGAAAATATGAGGGATCTTCCTGCCAAATCAATACCTCCGCACTGGAACCGGGCATATATTTGCTTCGTATCTGCTGCAGCAGCAATACGCATTTTCAGAAGTTTGTTAAATCATCCTCATACCTGATCAAATGAAGCAAAATTACCTTACCGTCCTGTTTGCCTTTGCTGCCACAATTTTGCTGCATGGGCAAGATAAACCTCCCGTTGCCGTAGATGATTTTATGGTGTCAATCAGCGGCAGGTGGAGCAATTTGCCTGTAACGCATAATGATGCAGCTTTTGAAGGACACGATTTTATTATTTTCACGTTCTTTCAACCGGAACATGGTACGTGCCAAAAGATGGACCATTCGCTCAGGTATAAATCCGATCCCGGCTTCATAGGAAATATTTCTGTGCGATATGTGATCAGGGACGTGGTGAATCAGCTTACCGATACCGCAACAGTATACCTGGAAATAGTTCAATCGGGTGTGGATACCCTGGATGTGAATAATGTACGGGCGCAATTTAGTTGCTACGGGCTGAATTTCAATGAAGAATGGCAGGGGGCTTTCGAGGTGCCCGCCGGATCGGGAATTCATACTATCCGCGCATCTACCTTATGGTTGACAGCACGAGACCAGTTTGACAGTCTGTACACGGCATCGGCTTTATTTACTCAGGGTGAGGATTTCTTTCCGGGTCCGGTGATGGACCAGGGCAGCTATTCGCAGAAGACAGATATTTCGTGGACCAGAAACTGGAAAATCACACATCAACAAGTAACTGATCATAAGAGTAATTGGCAGGATCCCGTTTATCTGACCCCGGAGGTAATATCCCTGTGGCCGGCCAACGGGAATACGTCTGCGGGTCAGCTTGCTGAAATGGCCCCTTTTGCCGATCTTAATTCCAATGGCTATTATGACCCGGAATTGGGCGAATATCCGGAAATCAAGGGCGATCAGGCCATCTATTGTATCTTTAACGATCACCGCTATCCCCATACGCCCTCATCCGGCGGAAAACCGGGTGTGGAGGTGCATGCCATGTATTACGGATTGGATCAACCGGAAGATGCTGCATTGTGGAATACAATCTTCGGTAAGTTGTGGATCATCAACCGATCACAAAATCATTACCATGATTTTTACTGCGCGATATTCAACGATTTTGATCTTGGATTTCCATACGATGACTTTTGCGGAACGGATACCCTGCTCAATGCTGTGTATGCATACAACGGCGATTCGTTCGACGGCAATCACTCCCCGTCACAGCCCGGAGAATATGGATTTCATCCGCCGGCACAGGGCCTGATGTTTTTAAATCAGCGCCTTAGCGCTTCATTAAGTTATGATCCATCCGCACCCATGCCTGAAACCCCCGTTCAGTTTGAATATGCTTTGAAGGGATACTGGTCCGACGGGTCTCCGCTAACCTACGGAGGCAACGGGCAGGGCGGAACACAGATCGTAAAGCATATTTATCCCGGCGACCCCGCTGATCCTCAACAGTGGACGGAAGTGAGCGCCATGAATATGCCGCATGAATTAAGATCCGTCGCATCTGCCGGGCCATTCGCGCTTTTGCCCGGTGATACCCTGATGCTGGAGGTGGCATACGTGTGGGCACGCGATGATGGCGGAACAAATATTTCGAGTGTTCACCTGTTAAAGGAAAGAATGGCTGACGTCAGAGACTGGTATGAAAATATGCTGGGTGTAGAAGAAACAATTTCAGCAAATGCAGAAGTTTCGGTATTTCCCAATCCCTTTGCCGAACGGATATGCTTTAGGTTGAATGCAAATCAGGCAGGTCGGTTTAAGCTGATCGATGTCACCGGAAAGCCCTGCATCAGCGGGCATTTTTCGAATGGTACGGCTGATATCCGCACCGACGATTTGCAGCCGGGTTTATATTTCCTGATTATTGAACAACAACAAAAAACATCGGCTGTAAAGCTGATTCGCTTGTAATCCTTCTGTGGATGGTTTTTTCATCATTAGCCGGGGTATACTGATTTTACTCCGGCTTATTTTTAAGGTTTAAATCCCTGGAACGTATTTCACAACTCCCGTGAAATTTTAAGTTTTTTAATGTCGGAACAGAAATCATAAATTATACCTTTGTGGCCTTTAAAAATTGTTTTTTTATTTTTTAAATATAAGTAGATAAGGTACATGCAAGAGATTAGGATGGTTGACCTGAAGGGTCAGTACGAAAAGATAAAGCCTGAAATCGATCAGGCGATCCAGGAAGTCATCGACAGTACAGCTTTTATTAACGGTCCAGCGGTAAAGGATTTTCAATCGGATATGGAAAAATATCTTAATGTAAAGCACGTGATTCCCTGTGCCAACGGAACCGACGCCCTGCAGGTAGCCATGATGGGCCTTGGCCTGCAGCCCGGCGATGAAGTGATTACGGCTTCATTCACCTTTATTGCAACAGCAGAAGTAATTGCCCTGCTTGGGTTAACCCCCGTGCTGGTGGATGTGGATCCGGATACTTTTAACATCGATCCGGAAGCCATTCGCAAAGCCATCACGCCAAAAACCAAAGCCATTGTGCCGGTACATCTTTTCGGGCAATCGGCCGATATGGAGGAGATCATGAAAATCGCCCGCGAACATAACCTGTATGTAATCGAGGATACCTGCCAGGCTATTGGCGCCGACTATACCTTCAGCGATGGTACTGTTAGAAAAGCCGGAACCATCGGTGATGCAGCCGGAATGTCGTTTTTCCCGTCGAAAAATCTGGGATGCTATGGCGATGGCGGAGCAATATTTACAAACAACGACGAACTGGCCGAACAGCTTCGCATCGTGGTAAATCACGGTATGGTAGTTCGGTACTATCACGATTACATCGGTGTAAATTCGCGCCTCGACAGCATGCAGGCCGCCGTACTGAAGGTAAAATTGCAATACCTCGATCATTACACAAAAGCCCGCCAGGCTGCTGCCGATTATTATGATAATGCCTTTGCCGGTCATCCCAAACTAAAAACACCGGTTACGGCTCCGTTTTCCACACATGTTTTTCATCAGTACACACTGGTGACCAGTGATCTGGACCGCGACGAGATGCAAAAATTCCTCATGTCGAAAAATGTTCCGGCTATGATCTATTACCCCGTGCCGCTGCACATGCAAAAGGCTTATCAGGATCCGCGATATAAGGAAGGCGATTTCCCGGTAACGGAGGATCTTTCCAAACGCGTGATTTCATTGCCCATGCACACCGAACTCTACGAAGAACAGCTCGAGTATATTACCTCGGCTGTGCTGGAATTTGCCAACAAATAAACATTTACATGGAAAAAAAATATTTTGCCCACGAAACAGCCGTCATCGACGATGGCTGCACCATTAGTGATGGTACCAAAATCTGGCACTTCTCACATATCATGAAGGATTGCTTTATTGGTGAGAACTGCAACATCGGACAAAATGTGGTGGTGTCGCCCGGCGTGGTGCTTGGCAAAAATGTGAAGGTGCAGAATAATGTTTCCATTTATACAGGTGTGATTTGTGAAGACGATGTGTTTCTCGGCCCCTCGATGGTGTTTACCAACATCACCAATCCGCGCAGTGCTGTAATCCGCAGGGATCAGTATGAGAAGACCACGGTGAAAAAGGGTGCTTCCATCGGGGCGAATGCAACGGTGGTTTGCGGGCACGACATCGGCGAATATGCCTTCATCGGTGCAGGTGCTGTTATCACTAAAGATGTCCCTGATTATGCCCTGGTTGTGGGAAATCCGGGTAAACAGATCGGGTGGATGAGCGAATTCGGCCACCGGCTTCGGTTCGATGAGAGCGGCATGGCCGAATGCCCCGAAAGCAAGCAACACTATCGGTTAAAGGACGGAAAAGTAAGTAAAATATAATTTAACCTTCTTGATTATGACAATTTATGATCAACTGCTGAATAAAGAAACCCGGGTATCGCTGATCGGCCTGGGATATGTCGGGCTGCCCATAGCTTTGGAGTTTGCCCGCAAGGTGCCGGTGATTGGCTTTGACATCAAACCCGAGCGCGTGGAAATGATGAAAAACAGGATCGACCCCAGCGAGGAACTGGAGCCGGAAGCTTTTGACGGCTGCGACATCAAGTTCACCTCCAACCCCGACGATCTGAAGGAGGCAGCCTTTCATATCGTGGCTGTACCCACACCCATCGACGACAGCAATATGCCCGACCTTACCCCGCTGATTGCAGCTACGCGCACGGTGGGTAAGATCCTGAAAAAAGGTGATTACGTGGTGTACGAATCCACAGTGTATCCGGGAGCTACCGAAGAAGAATGCATACCGCTGCTCGAAGATCTGGCAGGATTGAAGTGTGGCGAGGATTTCAAGGTGGGTTATTCCCCGGAGCGGATCAATCCCGGCGATAAAGTGCATACGCTGGCAACCATTACCAAGGTGGTGTCGGGTTGTGATGAGGAATCGCTGGATGTGATTGCAAAAACCTACGAACTTGTTGTAACTGCCGGTGTACACAAGGCACCATCCATCAAGGTGGCCGAAGCTGCCAAAATCATCGAGAACACCCAGCGTGATGTGAACATCGCCCTGATGAACGAACTCTCGATTATTTTCAACCGCATGAACATCAATACCTATGATGTGCTGGAAGCAGCAGGAACCAAATGGAATTTCCTGAACTTCTATCCGGGTTTGGTGGGCGGACATTGCATCGGCGTGGATCCGTATTATCTTGCCTTTAAAGCAAAAAAATACAAATACCATCCGCAAATCATCAATTCAGGCCGCTTTGTGAACGATTCCATGGGATTTTATGTAGCAAAGCAAACGGTGAAAAAACTCATTTCTGCAAAGAAAAACATTTCCGAATCGAAGGTGCTCGTGATGGGTATGACTTTTAAGGAAGATGTGAGCGACATCCGCAATTCACGTGTGCCAGATATTATTTGTGAACTCAAATCCTACGGCGTGCATGTTGACGTAGTAGATCCCCATGCCAGTTCCAAAGAGGTGGAGAGAGAGTATGGATTTTCGCTTACAGAAAATGTGGCAGACAAGTATGATGCTGTGATAGTGGCCGTAAGCCATGAACCGTACAAAAAACTGGATGAGGAGTATTTTGACATGATTACCGGTAAGGACGGAATTCTGGTGGATATCAAAGGACTGTACAGAAACAAGATCAAAAAACTCAGTTACTGGAGTTTGTAAAAATCACCGAATATTTACGATACATGCAAAAAGCCAGGAAATTCAATTTCTTGGTTTTTTTGCAAATAGTACCTACTTTTGATGCAAATAGCTTTCTGGCAGGGGAGGGAAGTTTCACGAAACTAACATACAAATGCATAAAATTCTCGTCACCGGCGGTACCGGTTATATCGGATCGCATACTACCGTAGAACTTCAGCAAAAGGGATATGAAGTGATCATTGTGGATAACCTGTCGAATTCGCAGGCGGATGTGCTCGACAACATCCAATCCATCACCGGAAAGCGCCCTGCCTTTGAGCAGTTCGACCTGGCTGACCGGGAGAAAACCCTTGACTTCTTCAGGAGGCACAACGATATTGCAGCAATCATTCATTTTGCAGCCTATAAAGCTGTGGGCGAATCGGTGGAAAAGCCGTTGATGTATTATCACAACAATATCTTTTCGCTGGTGAATATTCTGCAGGGAATGCTGGAAAATGGAATCCAAGCCATCGTATTTTCTTCGTCGTGCACAGTTTACGGGCAGCCCGAAAAGCTCCCGGTGAGTGAGGATGCACCCGTTCAGCAGGCCATGTCGCCCTATGGCAATACCAAGCAGATTTCGGAGGAGGTCATAGGAGATACGGTTCGTTCATCCGCCCTGAAGGCGATCCTGCTGCGGTACTTCAATCCTATCGGTGCCCATGAGTCGGCGATGATCGGAGAGTTGCCGCTGGGCGTGCCCAACAATTTGGTGCCGTTTATCACCCAGACGGCTGTCGGTATACGTCATCAGCTCAAGGTTTTTGGCGGCGATTATCCTACACCCGACGGAACGGCCATCCGTGATTACATTCACGTGGTAGATCTGGCCAGAGCCCATGTGATTGCCGTGGACCGTATGATCGCCGAAAGAAATAAAAAGCCGCTGGAGATTTTCAACCTGGGTACCGGAAACGGCTATTCCGTGCTGGAGGTGATCAATAGTTTTGAGAAGGTAACAGGACAAAAACTGAACTACAAAATTGTGGACCGCAGGCCCGGAGATGTAACTGAGGTTTGGGCCGACACCGAATTTGCCAATCGCGAACTTGGCTGGAAAGCCGAAAAAGGAATCGATGAAATGACCCACAGTGCCTGGAAGTGGGAGCTGGCCCTTAAGGAACGCAGGGAGCATGACGGGCGTTAGGGCGATTAGGTGACGGGGCGATAGTGCGATAGGATGATAAGGTGACAGGGCGATAGTGCGATAAGGCGATAGGCGATAAGGTGATAGTGCGATTAGGTGACAGAGCGATTAAGTGACAGGTTGATAGTGCGATAGGGCGATAGTGCGATAGGGTGATAGGGTGATAGGGCGATAGTGCGATAGGGTGATAGGGTGATAGGGTGATAGGGCGATAAGGCGATAGGGTGATAGTGCGGTGAGAATGTGATGGCGGAAATGAGATAATTCGAATGGGCGGTATGTGACGGGGCGAAATACTTACAGATGATATTTTCTTTTTAACAAATAACTTGAAACAATGGATAAATACGAAAAAACCATCATGATCACCGGAGGGGCCGGGTTTATCGGGTCGCACGTGGTGAGGCTGTTCGTGAGCAAATATCCCAACTATCGTATTATTAACGTAGACAAGCTGACCTATGCAGGGAACCTGGAGAACCTTCAGGATGTGGAGCAAAAATCCAATTACAGGTTTGTGAAAGCGGATATTGTGGAAGGGGAGGAAATGCTCAAACTCTTCGAGGTGTACAAATTCGACGGGGTGATTCACCTTGCTGCCGAATCGCATGTGGACCGTTCCATTGCCAATCCCACAGAATTCATTTATACCAACATCGTCGGAACAGCCAATCTGCTGAATGCTGCCAGGCATTACTGGCAGGATAAGAAGGGGAGCAAATTGTTTTATCATGTGTCTACCGATGAAGTGTACGGTTCGCTCGGCGAAACGGGTCTTTTCACCGAAACCACGCCATATGATCCACGAAGCCCATATTCTGCTTCAAAAGCCAGTTCCGATCACCTGGTAAGGGCTTATCACCATACATACGGGTTGCCGGTAATAATTTCCAATTGTTCCAACAACTACGGTTCCTATCAGTTTCCTGAAAAGCTCATCCCGTTGTTCATCAATAACATCAAGAATAAAAAACCGCTTCCCGTTTACGGAAAAGGCGAAAACGTGCGCGACTGGCTCTGGGTAGTGGATCATGCTTCGGCCATCGATGAAATCTATCACAAAGGAAAAAATGGCGAAACCTACAACATCGGCGGACACAACGAATGGAAAAACATTGATCTGATTAAATTGCTTTGCAAAATAATGGATGAAAAGCTTGGCCGTGAAGCAGGAGAATCAGCAAAGCTGATCCGTTACGTGAAAGACCGCGCGGGTCATGATTTGCGTTACGCCATCGACTCATCCAAATTGCAGGACGAACTGGGCTGGAAACCTTCTTTGCAGTTCGAGGAGGGCCTGCAAAAGACCGTGGACTGGTACCTGGAAAATACAGAATGGCTCGAAAATGTAACCTCGGGTGATTATCAAAAATACTATCAGGAACAGTATGTGAACCGGTAAAACCTGGCTGTGGCTTGAACAAAGCCGCGCTGAGTTTGTATATTTTCAAAACCTGCCATTCATGAGTATCTTAGATAAGTTGTTTTCTCCGGGAAAAACTTCCCAGCCAGTCGATCTGTCGGCACTGCACACCGATTTCCATTCGCACTTCATTCCCGGAGTCGATGACGGAGCCGACAGCCTGGAGACTTCTGTGGAACTTATTGAAGCAATGGCGGACCTGGGGTACAAAAAACTAATCACCACACCGCATATTCAGGGTGAATTTTACCGGAATTCGCCTCAAACCATTCTTCCGGGTCTTGAACAGGTACGCAGAGAATTGAAGAAACTGCATATATCCGTCGAACTCGAAGCGGCTGCCGAATACCTGATCGACGATAAGTTTGAAGAAAAATACAAAAACGGTCCACTACTCACTTTCGGAAAAAAGCACCTGCTGGTGGAGTTTTCGTTTTTTAATGAGCATCCGCGGTGGAAAGACTTTTTCTTCGATCTGCAAATCGAGGGTTACAAGATTATTCTTGCGCATCCTGAGCGTTATTCCTATTGGTTCAGATCGTGGAACAAATATGAGGAACTAAAAGATCGAGGTGTTTTCTTTCAGATCAATATCATTTCACTTACGGGATATTATTCGCAGGAAGTGAAAAAAGTGGCCGAACGAATGATCGATGAAGAAATGGTGGACTTTGCGGGCAGCGATATGCACAACATGCATTACATGGATGCCTTGCGTAATGCCCGTTACGAAAAATACCTGCACAAACTCGTAGAATCAGGCAAACTGCTGAATCATATCTTATAAAAAAACCCTGCATTCGCAGGGCTTTATTTTCTTTTCAATCTATCCGGCTGAGCCGGCAGCTTTTACTCCCCGATGGAGGCGCTGCTAGCGTCGATGTTTCGATCCACCTTTTTAAATAAGCCCTGAAGTACCGTACCGGGTCCTACTTCCACTACCTTTTTGGCGCCATCGGCAATCATGTTTTTCATGATCTGCGTCCAGCGTACCGGTGCGGTAAGTTGTGCTACAAGATTGGATTTAATAATTTCCGGGTCGTTCACCGGCTGTGCAGTAACGTTTTGGTAGATCGGGCAGATGCCTCTTGCAAACCGGGTGCTTTCGATGGCTTTAGAAAGTTCGAGGCGTGCCGGTTCCATCAACGGTGAATGGAATGCCCCGCCCACTTTCAGAGGAAGTGCACGCTTGGCACCGGCGGCTTTCAGTTTTTCGCACGCCAGTTCAATGCCTTTTTCCGATCCTGAAATCACAAGCTGCCCGGGGCTGTTATAATTGGCCGGCACGACGATCTCGTCGATCTCGCGAAGGTTTTTTTCCACCACATCATCTGCCAGTCCAAGAATGGCGGCCATGGTTGATGGTTCAAGTTCGCAGGCCTTTTGCATAGCCTGTGCGCGCTTCGAAACCAGCTTCAGCCCGTCTTCGAACGACAGACATTTGTTGGCTACCAATGCCGAAAATTCTCCCAGCGAATGTCCGGCCACCATGTCGGGCTTGAAATCATCCTTCAGCATACGGGCCAAAATGACCGAATGCAGAAATATAGCAGGCTGCGTGACTTTGGTTTGTTTCAGATCCTCGTCGGTACCCTCGAACATGGTTTCGGTGATTTTGAAACCGAGGATCTTGTTGGCTTTTTCGAAAAGCTCTTTTGCCGCAGGAAAATTATCGTAAAGATCTTTTCCCATCCCAACAAATTGTGCCCCCTGCCCGGGGAAAACATATGCCTTCATAGATTAAGTGTTTATCTTCTGTTGCCTAAAAACCGCAGCAAAAATAGAAATAAATTGATGAAGTCGAGGTAAAGTGTGAGCGCGCCCATGATGGTGAGCTTGCGTGCCGGTTCGCTGGTGCTGTCCACGGCGGCGCCAAGGCGTTTGAGCTTCTGTACATCGTACGCTGTGAGGCCGGTAAAGATCAGTACCCCAAGCAGGCTTATCACGTAGTCCATGGTTGACGAGCGAAATATCAGCAGATTAACAACGCTGGCGATAATAATGCCGATGAGTCCCATAATAAGGATAGAACCGAATTTGGTGAGATCGGTTTTGGTGGTGTATCCCAGCAGGGCCATTGCGCCAAACATGCCCGAGGTGATGGCAAATGTTGAAGCGATCGATCCAAGGTCATACACCAGGAAAATAAAGCTCAGGCTCATGCCCATCAGGATGGCGTACACCACAAACAGCATGACCAGTGCCGATGAAGATAGCCGGTTGAAGCCGAACGACATCAACAGCACAAAAGCAAAAGGTGCAAACATTACAACCCAGCCCAGGGTGGTGACACCGGTTTCACCTACCAGCAGCGACATTAACGATGCGCTGTCGGCAAAAATCCAGGCTGTACCTGCCGTGGCCAGCAACCCCAGAAACATCCATCCGAAAACATTGGTGAGAAAGGTTTTGCTCAGCGTGAGGCTGTCCACCTGAGATGCTGCTGCATTGCCGGGCAGGCTGAAATACTCGTTTTTATTCCTTGGAAACATATCTGCTTAATTGATTGGTTTTTACAAACTAGCTGCAAAGATAACCCTTTTGCGTATAACGGTGTGCCGATATTTTCACTGGCAAAGGATCAATTTTTTCCATCCATTAACGTTAATTTAGCGCAAATATTTAATCCTTTCGAAAATGAAAAAGCTATTTCCTTTGTTCTTTCTGGCTATGATCAGCATGGTGTCGTGCAATAATGCTGAACTCGAGCAGCTTCGGCAGCAAAATCAGGAACTGCAAGCCGAGCTTGATCAGCGAAATGCGGACATTCAGAATTTCATGGCGGTGTTTAACGATATTGAAACCAACCTGGCCGAGGTACGGGACAGGCAGGAGAATATCATCAGGCAGTCAGGAAATATTGAAACCGGCACCGATCGTGTGCAATCGGTAAAAAATGATATCCGAGCCATCGACGAGCTGATGCAGAAAAATCGGGATAACCTGAAAAACCTCAGCGAAAAGCTGAAGTCGTCGAAAGGGGAAAACAAGGAACTTAACCGGATGGTGCTGCACCTGCAGGCCATGGTCGATAAAAAAGACGAGGAGATCATTACCCTGGTGGGACAGCTCGAAGATATGAATTACGAAGTACAGAATCTGTACACCTCCATTTCGGAGCTGCAACTTGAAAATGCCGAACAGGATAACCTGATCAGCGAACAGAATAAAACATTGAATACCGCATATTACGTGATTGGTTCGGCGAAGGAACTGAAAAAGAAAGAGGTGATCACGCGCGAGGGCGGATTCATCGGCATCGGCAGGGTGGAAAAGCTGAGCGACGATTTCAGGGATGGGCAGTTCCAACGTATCGACATCCGCGAAAAAAGTGTTTTCCCTGTGGATGCCAAAAAACTCAACCTGGTCACCACCCATCCTTCCGACAGCTACATCATGCGCAAATCTGAGGATGGCAAACGCTATACATCCTTCGAGATTACCCTGCCTGAAGAGTTTTGGAAATCATCAAAGTACATGGTGCTGGTTGTGGACTGAATATTTCATTAATTAGGGTCTGCTGAAAAACACCCATAAGTCTGTCAGTACGAGTGATTAGCTTATATTTGCAACTACATATGCAAGGAAAAATTGCAAAACAGCGAAAAAAGCGTGCATTTGCGCCAGATTATGTTAGTCCAAAACAGTTAACGTTTGAAGGTTTTGAAACCCCTTTTGCCCAATCGCTCAACCCAAACAACCGATGGGTAGTTTTGGCAAAATTGATTCCCTGGGATGAAATCTGTAATCTCTACCGTAAACATGTTGGCGTAAGCATCACAGGCCGGCCACCGATCAACCCTCGGGTTGTCATATGATCGGTGATTATAAAACATATGTGCAACCTCGACGACCGCGAGACCGTTGAACAGATAGCTGAAAACATCTACATGCAGTACTTTCTTGGCTATTCGGGGTTTACCATTGAGCCACCCTTCGATGCTTCATTGTTTGTTGAGTTTCGCAAAAGGCTGGGTTTTGAGCAACTCAAAGCTATCAACGAACGGATCATATCCCTCAAGGCGCAGCTTGATGCACAAGGTCATTCAAACAGGTCCAAGCCGAAGGATGACAAGGATTCAACATCGGGTTCGGACAACGATCAATCATTATCAGGTGTAGACAAAAAACCACTCTTTGACGCTGCCTTGCAAAACAGAGGGCGGTTACTGATGGATGCAACGGCATGTCCACAAGATATTGCTTTTCCTACTGACCTGGATTTGCTTTCCTCTGCCAGAGAAAAGAGCGAAGAACGATAGACCTGCTTTATGATTTTGAATATCATCAACAAAAACCAAGAACTTATCGCAAGGAAGCTCGAAAAAAATATCTCAGCACAGCACAAAAGAAAAACAAATCACGCAAAACCATTCGCAAAGCCGTTGGCGCTCAGTTGGGTTACCTGGCGCGTAACCTGCGAGCAATAGACAAGCTCCTTGACACCTACCAGCAAATTCCATTTGATGCCAGGGACTACAAATATCTTTTGGTGATCAAAACAGTTTATCAGCAACAAAAGCACATGTACGATAATGGCACCCATCAGGTAGATCATCGCATAGTTAGCATTCATCAGCCACATGTCAGGCCAATTGTCAGGGGCAAAAGTCATTCGAAAGTTGAGTTTGGTGCCAAGATACATTTATCAATGATTGATGGCTTATCGTTTTTGGATGAAATTAGTTGGGAAGCCTTCAACGAAGGCAGCCACATGATGCATTACATTGAAAACTACAAATGCCGGTTTGGGTGTTATCCCAGAGAAGTACTTGCTGATCAAATTTATTGTACACGCAACAACCGGAGGGACTTAAAGC
>JBKHBQ010000068.1:0-15538 GCA_046542305.1 Bacteroidales bacterium | reverse complement strand
CCCACTCAAGTCAAAACCTACATCAAAACGGAAATCAATTCGGCAGGTAAATTACAGGCTCGTTTCATTGCCATTCTATTTGGTGAATTTTATCGGTGAAACCGGCTGCGGGTAAGAATGCAAAAAAAATCCCGGAAACAAAACATTCCCGGGTTTTTGTGAAGTATTTAAAGTGGAAACCTTATCGGATGATCAGCTTTTCCATGTAAAGATTGCCACTGGTCATCACCTCAAGGATGTAGATTCCTTCCTGTAACCTATCCAGCCGCAGTGACGGGTTTTCGAATTGCATTTCATAAACAACCCTGCCGCTCATGTCGAAAATACGCAGACTGCCCGGCGCATCAATTCCGCTGATATTTACAATACCTTCGGATGGATTGGGGAAAACAACCAATTGGTTGGTATTTTCGAACTCCCGGACATCCACAGTTTCAAGGGTCATGCTTTCGAGCATCGACATGCCGAACATTCTAAATCTACTACTGTAATCAGGCATGTTGTGATTGTAAGTAACATCGAGCGGGTGGTTGCTTTGTGCCCGGCTGAAAAATACCTTCCAGCGGAGGGTTTCATTTAATGCAAAACCATTTTTACCAGGAAAATCAGGATCATCACCAAAAGCCGAAATCATCAGGTTTTCGCCATTCCACTCCACGGCACCTGCGCATTTTTCGATACCTTCATCTTCGTAGAAGACGCCGATCATGTCACCGTTTTGCAGGTTGAATCCGTTGATGGCCACGGATGATGGAATCTGAATATTGTGCACCATGTCCGTGGACTGAAATTCCCAACCCGGCGGCATGACCAGATTGGCCGGTGCGGCAACAATGACGGTAGCAGGCTGGCTTTCGCCATAATCATACACTGAAGTAACGCCGTACAAATAGGTTTCGCCGGGGACAATCAAACCGGTAAAGGATGTTTCGGTGATCAACTCATCATTCAGCTTTACCGAATCCCTGTACACGTTGTACCCGTTTACCTGTATTCCGCTTTTCAGGGTTCTGTCGTTTAAGGTCAGCCTGAGTGCTTCGCCGGTGGTTGTATCCGCCAACAACCCGCGGATGTTCCAGTTCCTGTCGATTTCATACTGCGCCAGGGTGGTCCATTCGCCACCGTTGATTCTGATCAGGTTGCCCGAACCGTTGACGGCAGGTCCGCCATCTACACCCGCAATTTTTACAAACTGAAGCATTTCTGCCTCATAACCGATCCACAGGTTATCCAATTGGTCGATTTCGATGGGGAACGGAAGTTCAATATCATTCCACGCTTCCGGTGTGAGGTTGCTTAACGGCAGGTTGATGATGGGATTCTGTGCGTTTTCATCATCATAAACTTTAAGTTTAATATTGGCACCGGAAACATCGTAAAGGTAAAAACCGATCTCCTGGAGCAATTTACCCGAATACGGCATCAGATCCACCGGTGAAAATTTAGCAGCCATTTCGTAGGTTGTGCTGTCAGAATAATAAAGGCCGCCATACGGCAGTCCGCTGTCAAACCGCAGTTCATCAGGTGATGATCCGGGCGGAAACCAGCTAAGGGTAACCGTATCCGCGGAAGCAGATGCCGAAAGATTCGACGGCGGCGGGATTACCCCCTGCCCGGAAAGCGGCAGTTTGAGTGTATCGCTGCCCAGATAATTCCAGTAATCCACATACAGTGTGTCTTCGTAAAGCTGTGCTGCTTCAGGAGTGAAAACAATAACGAAGGTTCCCGCTTCGCCCTGCTGCAAACCCCAGCTTTGCTGGTAAACTTCGAATGCATCACTGTTGGTGAAAGAGCTGTAAAGAATGGTCATGCCATCTGAGAGGTTGGTTACCTCTACGGTCAGGGCCTTGTTTTCGAACAGCGCCGTCATTCCGAAATCGGCAGAAGTAACATTCCATCTCAGAAAATCGTTCCCCTGCACATCGATGGTAACCGGCAGGATTGATACTGGTTTACTGAAGTTATTGGTCGCGAAATTTACCACGGTATTGTATATGGTATCACCCAAACCTGCGGTATTTACTGTAACTTCCAGATTTTGAATCCCGCCGGCTTCAATTATTCCCGCAACGGCGGAGAGGCTGAGCCACTCGGGCAGTGAATTTACCTGCCATTCGAGTGCATCGGAACCGGTGTTGTTCATGTTGATTTCAAAAGTTTGGGTTGTGCCCGCTTCCACCGAACCATAAATAAAATCGGGTACCAGGGTGAGTTCGGGGCCGCCTACCTGCACCACTTTTTCGATGGGCAGGCTTTCGCCGGCATCATATACCGAGGTAACGCCGTAGTTGAATACACCTGCCCCCACGTTTTCGTCCAGAAAAAATTCCTGTGTCAGGAGGTCGGTATTAAGTTTCTCCCCGTTGCGGTAAACGTTATAGCCCAGCAACCCGATGGAACGCAATTGTTTCGGGCCGGGGGCAGTTGCTTCAGGGTTTCCGGAAAGGTTCGCCGCCACATTGCGGAGGGGTTCTTCAGGAATTGCTGAAAATGATAATGCCCGCGAGACGGGTTCATTCAGGACAAATACACGCAGCACCCAGTTGTTATCCCAGCCGTATTGTTCAATCGACACCCAATCGCCATCCAGGTTGATCATGTCGCCAAAACCGGCAACAGCAGGCCCAAAATCAAAGGTTGCGGGATAATCATAAGCTACGTATTGATCGATTTCCACGCCGAACCAATAATCGGTGCCGGATTGGATTGTCACCGGCGAAGTGAGGGAAACCTCATTAAACTCGCCGATGTTAAGGTTGGTTGCCGCCTGGCTGTAAATTAAAGAATCGGCTTCTGCACCGGCCCAGATTTTGAGGGTGTAGTTTGAAAATGCTCCTGCAGGTACAAATGATATTTTCCCCACGGGATTACCCACATAATCCACCAGGGAGGAAGCGGGCCAGCGTGCAGCAATCCTGAATACAGCAGGATTGGACAATCCCAGGGATGAGTTGATGCCGCCGTCGCCATAAAAAAGCCAGTTGCCCTCCCCGCCACCGGTTCCCCAGCTAAGTTCCACATCGTTGCCGGTAACATCGGCCGACAGGTATTGTGGTGCCGGCAAATACACATTGGCAAAAACCGGAACGTTGACAACCGGCGTTTGCGGATCGTTGCTGAACACCGTCATGGTGTCATCGTACACAGCTATCTGTGATGGGTTGAAAATAACTTCCACTATTTGCTGTGATCCGGGATCAACCTGAAAACCAGTTGAACCCACGCTGAATTCCGGATTGGAAAATGTGATATCATCTACTACCAGAATATCGTCACCGATATTCGAGAAGATTACATCAGCTGTATAGGATTCCCCGAATACAATGTTTCCAAAGTCCAGATTGGAAGCATTGATCAGGATGTTGGGCTGTGCATACAATTTCCCGGGATGAACCAGCAATGCGATTATGAAAGTAAGCAGAAGGATCTTTATGGATTTCATACGCCGATCGTTTTAGTTAAGCAATTACTGAGAAAATGTCTCAGAAATTAACACATTTACACACTGTTATGTTAATGAGTGAAGGTAATAATTTTTCTTAAATCAATTATAGCTCTTCAATATTGTCAGGTTGATTGCAGGCGTTTGCTCGCTTCGCTTCAAAAAACAAGGGATCGGGAAGTTTTTTTTTCTGACAGGGCAGGGGCTGACCACAAAAGCAGGTAAAGCAGTTATTACAATTTTGGATTTTCTCCGGGAACTTTTAAAAAACCACAGATTTTCAAAAAACTATAAACATGTTTATCGCTTTTTTGTTTCAAAAGCAAAAACACCATCATGCAAACCATCCTCGGAGCCGGCGGCGTCATAGGCGTGGAGCTGGCAAAAGCATTACCGGAATACACCACCGACATCAGGCTGGTAAGCCGAAACCCGAAAAAGGTGAATAAAACCGACAATTTGTTCTCTGCGGATTTAACCGATCCCCGACAGGTAGATGAAGCTGTAAAAGGATCGGAGATTGTATATGTCACCATTGGGTTCCAATACGACGCCAAGGTATGGCGAAAGGTTTGGGTGCCCTTTATCCGGAGCGTGATCGAAGCCTGTAAAAAGCACAATGCCCGGCTCGTATTTTTCGACAACGTGTACATGTACGACCCCGATTACATGGGGAATATGACCGAAGACACACCTTACCGCCCGGTGAGCAAAAAGGGAGAAATCCGGAAGGAAGTGGCAGAAACGATCATGAAGGCGGTGGATGAGGGAATGATGACGGCACTTATTGCACGTTCGGCTGATTTCCTGGCACCCACCAACAGCATTCCTGTGGAGACCATCTACAAAAACTACAGAAAAGGTAAGGCCGCCGACTGGATTGGCAGGACCGACAAAATTCACAATTTTACCTGGGCTGAAGATGCCGGCAAAGGAACGGCCATGCTGGGCAATACGCCTGATGCATACAACCAGGTGTGGCACCTGCCCTCGATACACGAAAAACTTACTGCCAAAGAATGGGCAAAATTATTTGCCCGCGAAATGAACGTGGAGCCGAAGATCAGGGAAGTGCCCATGTGGCTCACCGGCGTGCTGGGCTGGTTTATGCCCATCATGCGCGAGCTCAAAGAAATGGCTTATCAGAACAACCGCGATTATTTCTTTAACAGCAGCAAATTCGAAGAAAGGTTCGGCTACAAGCCTGTAAAAGCTGAAGAAGCAATCAGGAAACTGGTTCAGCAGCTTGAAAACGCAAAATAGCGAACTTTATTCATATCGCAGCGCATCCACCGGATTTTCGTTTGCGGCCGACAGCGCCTGCCTGATCATCGCCAGGCTTCCGATAGCAAGTGCAAGAAGTCCGGCAATGACAAACAACCACCACTGCTGCCAGATATTGATCTGGAAAGCAAAATTCTGCAACCAGCTATTGACTGCCCAGAATGCCACCGGCCAGGCAATGAGATTGCCCAGCACCACCCACTTCGACAGATCGCGAAACAGCATCACCACGACATTGCCCACAGAGGCGCCCATGGCTTTTCTGATGCCGATCTCCTTCACTTTTTGCCTTACGGTAAATGAAGTGAGGGCGTAGAGTCCCAGGATAGAAATGATGATGGCAAGAATGGCGGCGGCAGTGATCAGGTTGTTTACATGTTCTTCCTTGCGGTACATTTCCTCGAAGGAATCGTCAACAAAAGTGTATTCGAAGGTATAATTGGGGTCGGCCTCCGCAAACTGTTCCTCGATAAAAGCCATCGTTTGCTTAACTTTTCCGGGGCTCATCCTGATGCTGATCTTGCCGAACCAGGTGGCATACATCGAAAATACCGAAGGATCGATCTCGTGATGCAGCGACATGTAATTGAAATCGCTCACTACACCGATCACCTTACCGTGATGCTGCCACACCATAATGTCCGCTCCGATCGGATCGGTAAGGCCCAGCTTTTTTACCGCAGTTTCGTTGATGATGAAGGCGGCGGTATCGGTGCGCATCTGCGGGTCGAAATCACGGCCTTCGATGATTTTCATCCCGAAGGTTTTAAGATAATCGTGACGTATCCGGTTTTCGTACATCATGATGGCTGACGAAGGATCATCCTCCGCTTTGCGGCTGTTTTGAAGGCTGCGGATCTCCCCGGGGATGCTTTGCGAGGCAGTAACGGAGATGATATCAGGGTTCTGCAGCAATTCCCCCTTGATGCTCTCGTACGAATTCCTCACCTTATCGGTAAGCCGGTGTACCGTTACCACATTTTCGCGGTCGAAACCAAGGTCCTTCTTTTTCATATAACCGATCTGCTTGTGAAGCAAAAGCAGTGAAGCGATCAGGAAGATGGTGATGGCAAACTGAAGGGTAACAAGTATCTTGCGCAGGGTATGCGATTTTCCCGCGCCATGCTGCCCCCCTTTAAGCACTACTATTGGCCTGAACTTCGACAGGTAGAATGCAGGGTAAATTCCCGAAATTACCCCCACAAGCAACACAAATACGATGATCCCGATAAGGAAGGCGGGCTCGTGCCAGTAGATGAGGCTGAAATTTTCCTCGAGGAGGTTCGAAAACGGGCCGATCAGCAACTCGTTCAAACCCAGAGCCAGCAGCAGGGCAATAAGGGCTATGATCACCGATTCGCCGATATACTGCCAAACCAGGTCTGTTCTCAGAGCACCCAGCACCTTGCGCATCCCGATCTCACGCGTGCGTTTTTCCGACTGCGCAGTCACCAGGTTGATAAAATTAAAAATTGCGATCAGCACGATAAAAAATGCCAGGAAGGAAAAGATGTAAACATTGGTAATGTCACCGGGTTCTTCCTCGGTAAAGCTGTAATCGGAATACAGATATATGTCGCCAAATGGCTGCACATGGTGAAATAGCTTGATGCCGTAAGGGGCAAATCGTTCCTCCACCTGCCGGTTGGCCACCTCCTTGACTTTTTCAATAAACTGCTCCTCCGAAGCGCCTTCGCGCATCAGGATATAGGTGGGGAAAGAAATGCCGTTGCGCTCCACGATATTCCATTCGGGCCGCTCGAGCGACGAAAACGAAGCCACCATATCGAACTGCAGGTGCGAATTTACCGGCACATTCTCCATAATACCGGTTACCTTGTAATCGCGATCCGAAATTTTTATGCTTTTGTTGACGGGATCTTCATCTCCGAAATATTTTTTTGCCATCTTGCGCGAAAGCACCGCGGTAAAGGGTTCCTTCAGAGCCAGCTCCTGATTGCCCTTTACCAGCGGGAAGGTAAACATCCGGAAAAATGCCGTGTCGACCCAGGTTACCTTATCTCCGGTAAAACGCTGGTCGCCCACCTCAATATCTACCATGCCCCACGAATACACCCTGCAAGCGAACTCGAGTTCAGGCACCTGATTCACCAGCAGTTGAGCAATGTCGCCGCTGGTAAGCCCTGCCGAAAGCACCTTTCCATCAGCCATGGAGCCTTCGATGGCCAGCCGGTACATCCTGCCGCCCTTTTCGTGAAAGGTATCGAAACTCAACTGGTGATGTACATAGATCATGATGAGAATGGAAACGGAGAAACCCACCGCCAGACCAAAGATGTTGATCAGGGCGTTTACTTTGTCTTTTACAAGGGTTCGCAATGCAATCTTGATATAATTCCAGTTCATGCTAGTTTTTTCTTGTGGTCAATACAGAATTGACGGAACACCCTAACGGAAGTTACAACCACGCGCATAATCAGCATTAATTTATACACATTTTGAATAGCAATGTTTTTGAACAAAGCACTGACAATGACAATTAGTTTAGTACGAATCAAACTCAGATCATGATGGAATATACTTTTTCAAATGTCATTCAGAAAAAAATGTCGCGCATCGGCCTGGGAACCTGGGCCATCGGCGGCTGGATGTGGGGAGGAACCGACGAAGCCAAATCCATCGACACCATCGTTCAGGCTTTCGACAAGGGCATAAACTTTATCGATACGGCTCCTGTTTACGGCTTCGGTACTTCCGAAGAAATTGTGGGCAAGGCGCTGAAAAAGATCAACCGGCGCGAAGAGATCGTGCTGTCAACAAAGGTTGCCCTGGAATGGGACAAGGATAAAAATGTTGTGCGTAACTCCGGCAAGGAGCGAATTGCCAAAGAAATCGACGATTCGCTGCAGCGTTTGCAAACCGATTATATCGACGTGTATTTTGTGCACTGGCCCGACCCTGTGGTGCCGTTCGAAGAAACGGCAGCCGCCATGCAGCAGCTTTACGATCAGGGAAAAATCCGCTCGATCGGGGTGAGCAACTACAGCAACCATCAAATGGATGCCTTCAGGAAAATGGCGCCGATCCATTTCATGCAGCCGCCCTATAACATGTTTGAACGGCAAATCGAGGACGAGCAACTCCCGTACTGCCAGGAACACAAGATCGACCTGGTAACCTATGGCGTAATCTGCCGCGGACTACTCACCGGAAAAATGAAATCCGACACCAGGTTCGAAGGCGACGACCTGCGCAGGAATGATCCTAAATTTAAGGAACCACGGTATGCACAATATCTCGAAGCCGTGAACCGGCTGGATAAACTGGCACAGGAAAACTATGGAAAACGGGTGATCCATCTGGCAGCCCGGTGGGTGCTGCAGCAGGGTATTACGGTGGCATTGTGGGGAGGGCGGCACCCGGGGCAACTGGATGCCATTTCGGAAATTCCGGGCTGGAGGATCAGCGACGAGGATATGAATCGCATCGAACAGATCCTGAAGGATACCATCACAGATCCGTCTGGCCCTGAATTTATGGCGCCGCCATCAAGGAAATAAGCTGCCGGTTATTTTATCAGTTTCACATTCACCGCGGCGGGGCCTTTGGGGCCTTGCTCGGTTTCGAAACTTACGCGATTGCCTTCCTTTACATCATCGTGGCAGTTGTTGATGTGAAAAAATACATCCTGCCGCGAGCCTGAATCTTTAATAAACCCAAAGCCTTTTTGATCGTTGTAGAATGAAATGGTGCCCGTACGTTCGGCACCCTCTTCTTCAGCTACCTTCTTCGGGGTGCTGATCACGATATCTTCCACATCAATCTCCTCCTTTTCGTTAGGATCGGGCGGGGTGTCGGTAATATTGCCGTATTCGTCCACGTAAGCGATCATATCGTCGAGGCTGCTGCCTGGTTCATGATCTTTCCGGGCTTCGCGCTTCTCGGCTTTCTCTTTTCTTTTTTTCTCTTTTCTCTTTCTAACTTCTTTTTTGTTGAACGATTCCTGTGATCTTCCCATGTAATCTAATTGTAAAAGTTTTTAAATGTTTTGCGCCTGAATCAACAGGCTCAATGTAATGAATTATGGCAGGCCTCAATCGTCGCCTGATAACGAATAAAACAATACCCGGTTCTCCCAGAGAGGTGAAACGGGTATATCTGAAACCCCCTTTCGGGGAACGGCTGTCAGATCGATTTTACATTTTTGGCAAACAAACCTTTATCGCCCATTTGCGTATCGAATTCAACTTCCTGATTGGGCTGCAATGCTTCATAAGCATGTTTTAAGCCGTTGCGATGTACAAACACATCGCTGCCGGTTTCAGATTCGATAAACCCGTAACCTTTGGTTTCGTTAAACCATTTTACCCTTCCTTTCAACATAATCTTCTTTCTATGGTTTAGTAATCCTCCCGTTTAGGCCTGGCTTCGTTTACAACGATTTGCCTGTTGTGGTGCATGGAGCCGTTGAGTTCATCAATAGCTGCCTTGGCTTCATCGTCGTTATCCATTTCAACAAATCCAAAGCCCTTGCTTCTGCCACGGAATTTGTCGCTGATTACTCTTGCTGAATTCACTTCACCGTAAGGTTCGAAAAGTTCTTTCAGATCGTTTTCATCTACCTTGTAATCAAGGTTTCCTACATAAATGTTCATTGTGATGTAAAATAAAATTGATACTAAGATCAGCAGTCCGTAGCCTGTTAAACTACCGGCCCCGAAAACCTGATCCTTTAATTGAAATATGATTTAAAAAAGTGCGGTGGTAAACTAAAAATGATTGATTAGCCGATGCAGCGCAATTTCTCAAACTTATTATTGAGCCAAAGATATACAATTATTTTCAGATGACCGCCCCGGATTTATTTTTGTACCTGACCAGTGCACCCAAAACCATCAAATCCCGCTTACCTACGCGGTCAGTCATCCACGCCTGGAGCCTTTTTTCTTCTTCCTGCCAAACTTATCTTTTGGTTTGTGGAATTTTTTCTTTTCGTTTTGCCGTCTGTCGTCTTTGCCCTGTGCGGGTTCCACATTAATCTTGTTGCCTCGGAACCAGGCGTCGCTGTTCATGCTATCCATAATCTGAGCGGCATTGCGGCTTTCGATCTCGAAGAAGGAGAAATTGGGCATAAGGTCGATGCGCCCTACGGGAACCTTCTTTCCTTTTGTGTGCTTATTGATCATTTCGATAAGCGCTGCGGGTATAATGCCGTCAACCTTTCCCTGGTTGATAAAGAACCTGGTATAGCCTTTTTCCACCGGGCGTTCGCCTGGTGCTTCCCTGGAGAATTCCTGCTGCCGGCGGTCTTTTTTTCTTGCGCCTTTCTGCTCATTGGGTTCACTGATTTCACCGGCATCACGGTAGTAGTTCAAAAACCGGTTAAACTCCAGCGACACGAATCTTTTGATCACCTCTTCCTTGCTAAGCCATTCCAGCTTTTTATAGATCACCGGCAAATATGAATCGATCTGCAAATGCTCCAGTTCCACATTTTCCATCTTGTCGATGAGGTTGAAAAGCTGCTTTTCGCAGATTTCCCTTCCGGTAGGGATTTTTCCCGGGGTAAATTTCACGCCGAGGTTTTGTTCGATCTTCCGGATGGCATGTTTTTCACGCAGGTGTGTGATGGCAATGGAAATGCCGGCTTTTCCGACCCTTCCGGTTCTGCCGCTGCGATGGGTATACACCTCAAAATCGTCGGGCAGGCTGTAGTGGATTACGTGGGTGAGGTCGTTCACGTCGAGGCCGCGAGCAGCCACATCGGTAGCCACCAGCAGCCTGATATTGCGCTGGCGGAATTTCTGCATCACGCTGTCGCGCTGTATTTGGGAGAGGTCTCCGTGCAGCGAATCGGCGTTGTAGCCGTCCTGCAGCAGCTTATCGGCCACTTCCTGCGTATCGCGGCGGGTACGGCAAAACACGATGCCGTAAATACTGGGATAGAAATCCACGATCCGTTTCAGCGCGAGGTACTTATCTTTGGCATGCACGGTATACGAAAAATGCTTTACATTTTCGGCCCCTGCGTTTCTGCTGCCCACCAGCACCTCGATGGGGTTGGTCATATATTTGGCTGCAATATTCTGTATTTCGCGCGGCATGGTAGCCGAAAACAGCAGGGTATTGCGTCCTTCAGGCACCTGCTCCAGAATGCGGTTGATGTCGTCGAGAAAGCCCATGTTCAGCATTTCATCGGCTTCGTCGAGCACCACGCGGTACACCGACGACAGTTTTGCCGCCTTGCGGTCGATCAGGTCGAGCAGGCGGCCGGGGGTGGCTACGATCACCTGTACGCCGCTTTTAAGGGCATTGATCTGCCCGGCAATATTGGCGCCGCCATAAACCGCCAGGATTTTAAGCCCTTCGGTGTATTTGGCGTAGTTGTTCAAATCTTTGGCTATTTGTACACACAGTTCACGGGTGGGGCTTAAAATCAGCACCTGTGGTTTGTTTACACGTACATCGGTTTGCTGCACGATGGGAATGCCAAAGGCAGCCGTTTTGCCTGTGCCGGTTTGTGCCAGCCCGGTGATATCTGTATTTTTTTCTAAAAGGATGGGGATAATTTTTTCCTGGATGGGCATGGTTTGTTCAAAACCCAATTCCTGAATGGCTCTGCGGATTTCCGGGGCCACTCCGATTTCTTCAAATGTCATGTTAATTCTTTAATTGCTTTATGTGTCTTCAGAACAGCGGCTTTTTCGTACTTCCAAAAGGCCACCAGGGCACATGCGGGAAAGGATTATTATTCGCTAATCGGAAAATCACTGATTTTCGGCGACAAAGGTAAGGTTTCTTTTGATGATTCAATAAAAAACCTGCTTTCAAAAACATACAACCTGTAAGACCCGAAAAGCCAATCGGAATAAAAATATTCTTTTCTTACAGCTTTTTACCCCAAAAACTTTATCCTCACTAACGTTTATACCCAATAACTTCTTCATCCAATAACTTCTTCCCTGAATAACTTCTTCCCAAATAACTTCACCCGCCGGCCAATTCTCTTTTCACCGCTTCATATTCCTCCATCATTTTCTGTAAAATTTCAGCCGCCGGCCTGATCTCATCGATGATTGCCGATACCTGCCCGATCTCCAGTTCGCCTTCGTGGAGGTTTCCCTCGAACATGCCCAGGCGGGCCCTGCCGCGGCCCAGATGCAGTTTCAGTTCCTCCGCAGTGGCGCCACGCCTTTCCATTTCATCCACTTGTTCGAAAAAGCGGTTTTTGATCAGGCGCACCGGCACCACCTTTTTAAGCGTCAGTCGGGTATCGCCGTCGCCGGCTTCAACAATCTTTTGCTTGAAAGCCGGATGTGCCGAGGATTCCTGTGATGCGGCAAAGCGGCTTCCCACCTGTACGGCATCGGCGCCCAGGGCAAAAGCCGCCAGCATCTGCCGTCCGGTACCAATGCCGCCGGCAGCGATCAGCGGCAGATCCACGGACCGACGGATCATCGGGATCAGGTTCATGGTGGTGGTTTCTTCGATGCCGTTATGCCCGCCTGCTTCGAATCCTTCGGCTACAACAGCATCCACACCGGCCTCCTGCGCCTTCAGCGCAAAGCGGGTGTTGGCGATTACGTGCACCACCTTTATCCCGTGTTCCCTGAACAGCGGTGTATACTTTTTGGGATTCCCGGCCGAAGTGAACACGATGCCGATCTTTTCGCGGATTACAATGTCGATGATTTCATCCATCTGCGGATACAGCAATGGAAGATTGACACCCCAGGGAGCATTGGTGGCAGATTTCATTTTCGCAACATGCTCCTCGAAAACCTCCGCGCGCATCGAACCGGCGCCCAACAACCCCAATCCCCCGGCATTCGACACCGCCGATGCCAGCTTCCATCCCGAACACCAGACCATCCCTGCCTGGATGATGGGGAGCCGTATGCTGAAGAGACGGGTTATGGATGTTGTCATGTTCTCCTTTGATGTATATGTTTGATGCCCGCCTTGCTGAGCTGCAGACGAGGCATCTGTGATGTTTGATAAGCTGCCTGCAGCCAACTGCCCACTAATCCACCAGTTCCATTTCTTCCACCAGATGCGTGGCACCGGCGAATTTATCCACAATAAAAAGGAAATACCGTACGTCGAGCATGATGTTGCGGCACTGGTCCGGGTCGAACATCAGGTCGCTCATGGTTCCTTCCCAGCAGCGGTCGAAGTTCAGCCCGATGAGATGGCCCTCGGCATTCAGCGCCGGACTTCCGGAATTTCCGCCGGTGGTGTGGTTTGTTGCGATGAAACACACAGGCATGGTACCGTCGACCCCATAGTTGCCATAGTCCTTGTCGCGGTAAAGCTGCTTTAGTTTATCCTCAACCACATAATCGTACACATTCGGATCTTCCTTCTCCATGATGCCTTCCAGGGTGGTCTGGTATTCATAAAAAACAGCATCGCGCGGATAGTAAGGTTTCACCTTGCCGTAGGCCACACGCAGCGTGGAGTTGGCATCAGGATAAAAGCGCTTGTCGGGCTGATATTCCATCTGCGCCTTCATGTAAATACGCATCATGCTGTCGAGGCGGATAGTGAGTGCTGCCAGTTTGGGCTGCACGTTGTCGCCGTAATATGCCATGAATTCTCCGGCCATCTGGTAAGCCGGGTCTTTGCGGAGCTTTTTATAATCCTTTTGCCTGTAATCCTCCAGAAATTCCATCATTTCCTCCTTGTCGGCGATCATGGATTTTTTAAAGATGTAATCGGCATACTTTTCAATATCTCCTTTGTACTTCTTATTGATCGTCCGGAAAATCGCAGGTAACCTTGAAGGATCGATTTTTTCGCGGTAGGTTTCGAGCATGGTAACAAATACCTCCCGGTCGATGGGCTGATAATAATCCTTGTAAAAATCCTTCATTCCGGCAACAGTAATATCAGCAGTTTGCTTCAGTTCCTCTTCCGAAATATCTTCAACTTCCGATGCCGTTTCCAATCTGCTAAGACTTCTTGCCCCCCTAACGATTTCGATTCCCAGTCCTGCTTCCACCAGATAGATCATATCCATTTCGGCCAGGGTAAGTTCATCATAGGTTTTGTTGAAAGCTTGGAGCAATCCGCCGTATTTTGCCTTCCTGTCAGGATCAGCCATTACCCACTGATTGAATCCTTCCTCGAAATCCATCTTCTTTTCGATGCCATCGAGTTTGGCAATGCCGCGGTTTTCGCCGATCCATTTTTTCCATCCGTTCGAAAGGTGTGCGTGTTTCAGGGAGTACTGAATCCGGATTTTTGGGTCCTGGTTCATATACGCCTCATAAATATCGAGCTTCTGGCGGCGCAGGGCGATGCGTGCCGGGTTCTGCACCTGAGTGATCATTTCGATGGCATCCGAGGGCAGGTATTCCTGTGTCCTGCCGGGAAATCCGAAGATGAAGGTAAAATCGTCCTCTTCCACACCGCCAAGCGAGATCGGGATGGAATACAGCGGATCGTAGGGCACGTTGTCTTCGGAATAGTCAGCGGGCTTATTGTCCTTATCCACATAAATCCTGAACAACGAAAAATCGCCGGTATGGCGTGGCCACATCCAGTTGTCGGTATCGCCGCCGAATTTTCCGATATTTGAAGGGGGGGCGCCAACCAGCCGCACATCCCTGAAAGTTTCGGTAACGAAAAGGTAATACTGGTTTCCGTAATAAAACGGCCTTACATACGCCTCGTAATGACTGTCTTTGCCAGCTTCATCAGCGAGTTTTTTGCCGGTTTCCCTGAGCACTTCGGCGCGTTGTTTTTCAGTCATATCATCCGTTACGCCTTCGAGCATACGACCGGTCACATCCTCCATGCGTACCAGCCGGGTGACGGTAAGACCGGGATTCGGGAGTTCCTCCTGGCGGCTCATGGCCCAAAACCCGTCGGTAAGATAGTCGTGCTCCACCGTGCTGTGGCTTTGAATTTCGCCATACCCGCAGTGGTGGTTGGTAAGAATCAGACCTTCTTTGGAAATGATCTCGGCTGTACATCCGCCGCCAAACAAAAGGATGGCATCCTTGAGGGAAGATTTGTTGATGTGGTAAATATCTTCAGCGCTGATGCGCATGCCCATTTCCTGCATTTCCTGCTCATTGAGCTGCCCGAGCAGCAACGGAATCCACATGCCTTCGTCGGCACGTGCTATCGATACCTGCATTAGAAACAATACGCTTAAAGCCAAATAGATGAGTTTTTTCATAATAAGTTTTTTTGCATAAAAAAATATTGTGGTCATAAAACTGACCGGCAAATTTAATGGAATCCTGAAAATTTCGGGCAAATTTCCCCCGGGTGATAGTGATCCTTGTTGTAGTAAAAGAAAAAGCTACTTCATTGCAATGGTTTCGATTTCCACCAACACACCCAGCGGCAGTTTCACCACGCCATAAGCCGCGCGTGCAGGCGGATTTTGCGGATAGTACTTTGCATACACCTCGTTCATGGCTTTGAAATTGTCCATGTCGCTAAGCAGGCAGGTGGATTTCACCACGTCGTCGAAGCTATAACCTGCTTCATTTAGTATGGCACCGATATTTTTCATGACCTGTTCGGTTTGTTCCTGAATTCCGCCTTCAACAATGCTGCCGGTGGCCGGATTGATAGGCACCTGACCCGAGATGAACAACATTCCGTTTTTTTCGATTGCCTGGCTGTAGGGACCTACAGCATTGGGGGCCTGTTTTGTGTAGATGATTTTTTTCATTTTGTTGATGTTTAATATTTATCGTTTAATTGTTAATCCCTGCCTGCGTGACGCAGCCATTGCGTTGCAGCTATGAACGGTGAATAAACCATGACAACCACCACAACCCGCTTGGCCGCCAGCATCCAAAGTGCAAATTCAAAACTATCTCAAATTCC
>JBKHBQ010000067.1:0-15642 GCA_046542305.1 Bacteroidales bacterium | reverse complement strand
TAGCGTGGAGATCTGCCTTACGGCCGTTGCACAGGATCCCTGTGCCGATGTAACCGATTGTATTACAATCACCCTGCTGCCTTCTGCGTTTGCAAATGTTGGTGATGACATCAGCATCTGCGAAAGCGAAACAGTTCAGTTAAATGCTACCGCAACAAATTATGCCGGACTGGAATGGCAGACAAACGGCGATGGCATCTTCGATGATCCGGCAATTCTCAATCCGGTTTATACTCCGGGAACAGATGACATCTCCAACGGAAATGTGAAGCTTACGCTAACGGTCTCTTCGCTGAACGGATGCAATGATGCACAGGATGATCTGATCCTGACCATCGATGCACAACCAACAGCATTTGCCGGCGAAGATGCCAGCCTGTGCGAACCCGAAGAACTCATCCTGAACGGATGGGCGGAAAAACATACCTCAGTTCTCTGGAGCAGCTCGGGTACGGGTACATTTGCCGATGCCGGTGCTTTGCAGACCGCTTATTTGCCCTCACCTGAAGACATAAGCAATGGTACAGTAGAGATTTGCCTTACCGCTATCGGAAACACCTACTGCGAAGATTTTACCGATTGCCTGACGGTTACCCTCTACCCGATGCCTTATGTGGAAGCAGGTGACAATATCCAGATTTGTGAAACAGGAATGGCATCCCTCACTGCAGACGCTGACAACTACCAAAGCCTGCTGTGGAGCACTTCCGGCGATGGAACCTTCGATGATCCGGCGGCTTTGTCGGCATCTTACACTCCCGGCATCCAGGACATCGAATCCGGGGAGGTAATCCTGACCCTTACAGCATCAGGTGTGGAAGGCTGCAATGATATGACCGACGCACTTGTACTCGCAATCGAAAGGAGCCCGGAGGCATTTGCCGGTGAAGATCGGACCATCTGCACGAATGAGCTGCTGCAGCTCGAGGCTGTAGCAACCGGTTATGCTTCGGTAACCTGGAGCACATCCGGCGACGGCAGCTTCGACGATCCTTCAGCCCTGTCACCAGTATATACTCCCGGAAGTGAAGATCTGGCAAATGGCACATTCGAAATCTGCCTGACTGCACATGCATTCGGATTATGTAATGATGCCGAGGATTGCCTGCAGGTCGCTTTACAGGAAGGCCCGTCGGCTGATGCCGGTGAAGATGCCACCATCTGTGAAGATGATGTTTACCTGCTCGGCGGCGCTGCAAGCAGTTTTGAAAGCGTTGTGTGGATCACTACGGGTGACGGTGATTTCAGTGATCCCACAGATTTGCATGCAGTTTATACACCCGGTACCGACGACCTGCTGCATGGTGAGGCCATACTCTGTCCTACGGCAAACGGCCTGAACAATTGCGGTGTATCAGAAGATTGCATGACGCTTACCTTCCAGGCACATCCGGTTGTTATGGCAGGTGATGACATCACTACCTGTGAAACGAATCCGGTATACCTTAACGGACTGGCAGAAAATCACAGCAACCTGCTTTGGTCGACCATGGGGGACGGATCGTTCGACGATGCTTCGCTGTCAAATGCGGTTTATACCCCGGGCGCGGAAGATATCCTGAACGGCACGGTGGAATTGTGTCTGACTGCAGAAGGCTTGTTTGGATGCGATCCGGAAACGGATTGCCTCATCATGCAACTGCAGCCGGCCCCTGCCGCCTTTGCAGGCGACAACCTTACCATTTGCGAAACCGAATTTGTACCGCTATCCGGAGAGGCAACCAATTTTCAGAGTGTAAAATGGATTACCTCGGGTGACGGTACGTTCGATAATATCAACGAATTGGTTACTGTTTACAATCCAGGCCCGGGAGATCTTGACAACGGATCGGCGGAACTCTGCCTTACGGCTTTTGGCCTGTCCGATTGTGATGATGCGGCAGATTGTCTCGCCGTTGAATTTCAGCCACTGCCCGAAGTCATGGCAGGTAATGACCTGACCATCTGTGAAACGGATATTCCTGAACTATCAGGAACTGCCTCAGCCTATGCAGAAGTATTATGGACCACCACCGGCGACGGAACCTTTGCCGATGCAGGCTCGCTCCTAACCAGCTATACACCGGGTGCCGGCGATATCGCAGCCGGACAGGCGGAAATCTGCCTGAATGCCACCGGCCTGAATGGTTGCGCGTCGCAGGAGGATTGCCTTATCCTGTTCATCAATCCGCTGCCTGTTGCTTTTGCAGGAAATGATAAAACCGTATGCGAAGGTCAGAATGTAACCCTGAACGGTACGGCCCAGCATTACGACCACGTACAGTGGACAACCAGTGGCGACGGAACCTTCACCGGATCTAATGCTTTGCAAACCACCTATATTCCGGGACCGGAAGATGAAGCATCCGGCAGCGCCGAAATATGCCTCACCGCCACCGGCGCCGGAATTTGTGAAGACATTACGGACTGCATGCAACTAACCATCCAACCCGGACCTGAGGCATCTGCCGGTGACGACATCACCATCTGCGAAACGCAAAACGTACAATTGAACGGAACAGCCCAGAATCACCTTTCGGTATTCTGGACTTCCAGCGGCACCGGTGGATTCAGCAATCCACAATCCTTAAATCCGCTGTACATGCCCAGCACGGCAGATATTCAGAACGGCAGCGTGGAATTATGCCTGAAAGCCAACGGCGTTAACGGCTGCGGAAATGTTACGGATTGCCTGGTGGTGACTATCCATCAGACACCCGAAATATTTGCAGGTGAAGATATGACCATTTGTGAAAACCAAATCCCCGACCTGTCAGGCACAGCCGAAAACTATGGCAGCATCCAATGGACCACAACGGGTGACGGCAGTTTCGGTGATGCTTTCAGCCTGAATACAAGCTATACACCCGGCCCGGACGACCTGCTTATGCAGGAAGCCGAAATTTGCCTCACCGCTACCGGCCTCGGCAACTGCGCAGGCGCGAACGATTGCTTCACGCTCAGCATACAATCCGCACCGGCTGTTGATCTTGGTACGGGCTTTTCTGTTTGCCAGTCAGGTATAATTCCACTGGATGCTATGGCCGAGAACTACGAAAGCCTGCTGTGGACCACCAGTGGTGACGGCTACTTCGCAGATCCAGCCCTGCTGAATGCAGAATATCTGCCGGGCCCGCAGGATATCCAAAACGGATCTACCGAGGTATGTCTCACTGCCTACGGCCTGAATGGCTGCGGGGAAGTCACGGCATGTATGCTCATCACTTATGTACCCGAACCCATTGCTTTTGCAGGTTCTGATGCAAGCATCCTGCAGGGTGAAGCATTCCTGACTGACGAAGCCGAAGCCAGCTATCATGCTGATGTAATGTGGCAGACATCCGGCACGGGATATTTCGAAAACAGCGGCGATTTGCTCTCCACCTATTATCCCAGCAATGCAGATATTGCTGCCGGAGAAATAGTGCTGACACTTACAGCCAATCCGATAGATCCGTGTACGGTTGCAGCCACCGACGAGCTGGTGCTTACCATTTATATTACCGGATGCCTCAATGCCGAAGCCAACGCCGGGGAAGACTACAGCGTATGTTCAGATCAGGAAATCTATCTGGAACAGGCTGCTGCATTCTTCTACGAAAGTCTGTTGTGGACAACTTCCGGTGATGGTATTTTCAACGACAGCGGAATGCTCAACGCTACTTACATTCCCGGTCCCGGCGATCTGGCCGGCGGCAGCGTAACCCTCTGCCTCAAGGCGTTTGCCGAAGGCATCTGCCTCGACGATACTGACTGCGTGGAAGTACTGTTCCAGGCTGCCCCGGAGGCTTTTGCCGGTTCCGATAATACCATTCCCAAATATGAGCCTTACAACCTGGGTGAAGCCTGGGCCGAAAATCACGGGCTGATCCAGTGGTATACCACCAATGGCACGGGAAGCTTCTCGAATGAAAATGTAGTGAACCCGGTATATCAGCCCGGTCCTTCCGACTGGCTGCAGGGATATGTGGAGTTGGGCATGGTAGCCGCACCAATCAATCCGTGTGAGCTCTCTGCCGAAGATCAGCTCGTAGTTTCCTTTATTGATGAATGCATGGATGCTATGATCGATGCCGGTTCGGATACGCTTATGATCTGCGATTTCGACAGCACCATCGATATAGCTGCCTCTGCAGCATACTATTCCGGAATATCGTGGACTACGGGCGGGGACGGCTATTTCAGCCATCCTAACAGCCTGAATACAAAGTATACGCTTGGCCCGGATGATAAAGCAAACGGCGAGGTGATGCTGTATGTTTCTGCCATAGGATTCAGTTCCTGCAGTTCAGCAACTGACAGTGTCCTGGTGGCGCCACAGTTCATTCCTGAAGTATTTGCCGGCAATGACCTTACTGTCTGTGAAGGCGAAACAGTCATGCTCGAAGATGCACAAGCCCAGTATTATTCAATACTGCAGTGGACCAGCAGCGGAGATGGCAGCTTTAGCGATCCCGGAAGCCTGATAACCGAATACACCCCCGGTCCCCAGGATTTCGAAAATGGATTGGCAGAGCTCACCCTGACAGTAGAAAGCTATCCGCCTTGCCAGATCATTGGTGCCAGCAGTCTGATGCTGAATATCGACAAGCTGCCTGAAATAGTTCAGGACATTGAGGATATTCAGGTGCCGGTGGGTGCGACGGTTCAGTTCTTTGTGGCCGCAGTGGATGGCAAAAATTACCAATGGTATGGTCCCAACGGAATGATCCCGGGCGCCGACGATCCGGTATATCTTATTCCGGGTGCAGAGTTTAACCATATCGGAAACTACCATTGCGTGGTTTACAACGACTGCGGGTCGGTTACAAGCAGCACAGCCATGCTTACGGTATACGAGCATCAGATCGTGGAAATTCCCGCGGGATGGAGTGGCATTTCATCATGGATCGATCCTTACAATACTTCTGTTGCATCCATCTTTGAGGAGGTGGAAGATGAATTATCCCTGGTGAGTAATTTCCAAGGCATTTATCATCCGGGTATAGGACTTAATACGCTTATTATCTGGGATTCGCAGCAAGGATACCAGACCAAGTTCAGAAATCCGGTGAGCCTGGAGGTGAAAGGACTTACCAGTACCGACAGATCCGTTGAGATTGATGCAGGATGGAATTACCTTGCGGTGATCAGCGAGTGCCCGGTGAACATTGCAGATATTTTCGGCGGCAATCCTCATGTACAGATTATCAAGGAAATTGCCGGAAACGGCGTTTACTGGCCAATCAACAACATCAATACCATTGGCGAGCTGATTCCCGGCAAGGCTTATTTCCTTAGAAGCGCACAAGCCTTTACCGCTACATATCCTGAATGTACGGGCAAGGGCGGCTTTATAGCCAATCCGACAAAACCCGAAAACAAAACCTCATGGAACAATGTGCATAACACACCGGCTTCGCATGTGGTTGCTATCGACGAAAGTCTGATGCAGAAACTACAACCCGGCAATGTAATCGGTGCATTCACCACGGATGGCTTCTGTGCGGGTATGATAGAGATTGGCGGAAACGGCAATGTGCTTACGCTGTACGGTGATGATCCGCTGACTGATGCGACAGATGGTTTTACTGAAAATGAAGCCATCACCTTCAGGGTTTTCGATGTGCAGACAGGCGTAGAGAAAGCCTTGAATGTCAGGTTCGACAGCAGCTATCCCAATGCTGATGGCATGTACTTCACCAATGGATTGTCAGGAATTCATGCTGACGGGATCACTCACATTTCAGCAGAGATGGACCTGGCTCCGATCAGCATTTTCCCGAATCCGACCGAAGGCTTGGTGAACATCAGCGGACTTGGTTGCCACAGCTATATCGAAGTATTCAGCGCTGACGGGCAGTTGCTTTACCAAACCGAATATCATCCTGCACATAACGGATACGGTTTATTCAGCATCGACCTTGGCGATCTGCCAACCGGTGTACTGTATATGCGCATTACCAATGAAACAAGCATTACAACCCAAAAAATAATCATGAAGTAAGAATATCAAAAATATCTTCCTCTTTGTTTTTTTCCCGGGGGCAATTGCTTCCGGGTTTTTTTTGTCAGGTTTTAATGTCGATGTTTAACTCATATCCTTATGATTCGGAAAAATGATATACCTTTAACTGGTCATTTCCTCACAAATAAAACATGTGGAAATGAAAACATCGACAGGTAATGGTTTCCGGCATGTTAATCGCAATCTCAGTGTTGATCTACCAAAAATCAAAAAAATAGTATGAAAACATTTTCTTTTCTCAGCTTGCTGCTTTTGAGCGCAGCAATGATTTATGTTTCGGGATGCAATTCCGATACCGAATCCTTCATAAAGGAAGGAAGCATAGAAGCAGAGGGTGGCGAAATCCGTTACCGCATTGTGGGTGCCGATAAACCGGCAACACCGCTGCTGGTGGTGCATGGCGGACCTGGCGCCAACCATCAGTACCTCATTACCCTCGAAAGTCTGGCGATCGACCGTCCTGTAATATTCTACGACCAACTGGGCTGCGGAAATTCTGATCCGTTGAACGACACCAGCCTGATGACACCTGACCGCTACGCGCGGGAACTGAAACAGCTTATGGAAACTTTAGGCTACGACGGATATTTTCTGCTGGGTCAGTCGTGGGGCGGTGCCCTGGCAGCGCATTATCTGCTGGAATTCGACCAGGGACTGGCAAAGGCCGCTGTTTTTTCGGCGCCCCTGCTCAGCACGCCGCTCTGGGAAGCCGACCAGCAGGTATGGCTCGCTCAGTTGCCGCAGCAGGATCAGGATGCCATTCGTGAAGCAGACTCCACAGGCGACTATTCGGCACAACCCTACCTCGATGCCATGGACGCCTATTATGCCCGGCATCTTTGCAGAATAGATCCCTGGCCCGATTTCCTGCTGGAAAGTTTCGGAAACCTCAATGCCGCAATTTACAATCACATGTGGGGCTACAGCGAATTTACCGTTTGCGGCACGCTGAAAAATTTCGATCTTACTCCCCGTCTTCCTGAAATTGAAATTCCGGTGCTTTTTACCTGTGGAGAATTTGATGAAGCCAGGCCGGAAACCTGCGGCTACTTTGCCGGATTAATTCCGGACGCGGAACTGTTCGTGATGGAAGGCTGCTCGCATGTGCACCATGTGGAAGATCAAACTGTCTACAATGCGCGCATCAGCGAATTTCTGAACCATGTACATTAATTGTCCGGATGAAATCCATACACAGAAAAACCCGGCAGATATCTGAAATCCGCCGGGTTTTTTTTATGATGCATAAAGTATTATTACCTTATCACCACTTTGTGGGTTTCCGTATGCTGCCCGCTGATGATGCGGAAGGTATAAATGCCTTCCGGAAGATCCGTGGTATTTAATTTCACCTGGTTATTAATCTGTGTTTCCAGCACAAGCTGACCTTTGATATTGATCACCTCGAGCAGGGCCTTCCCATGGTCAAAGCTTACCGAGATTTGTTCTGTAGCCGGGTTTGGCCAGATATTTCCTAAACGTTTGATCTCATCTATACCAGTTTGATCGATAAATAAAGATGATAATTTCGACATCCCCTCATCAACATAAGTAAACAAATCAGGCATTGCAGGATCAAAACCCGCAATAAGATTAAATTCCTCACCGCTTTCCGGTCTGTACAATTTAAAGCTAAAAGTCTCACCCGCATTAAAGCCATCATGAGCGGAGGTGAGGCTGTCATTTCCTGATACTACCAATACATAAGGCTGAAACATATCCTCCAGTGCAACGTATCCTGCACATACTGAGTCGGCATTAAAAACACCAATAATATCTCCCGCCTCAAACTCGATAATATTAATTTTTGCCGGAACGGCAATCACATGCGAGTTTCCTGTAGGTGGTACGTAATCCCAACCTTCGTGCAGGTTTGTTTCGTCAGGCTTTGCAGATTCAGAGGTGATTTCTGAAAAAGTTACGCTCACGTCCGAGTTCATCTTCACCAGATAAGCCTTGCCTGATGTTAGCTGAGAAAGGGTTGAAATATTCTCCTCCGGCCAGTACACATCAAATCCGGCCACTTCCTTGATGATTACCAGGTCGCTCATCACATCGCCGAAAAGATCCCCGATGTCAACAGCGCCGTTGCTCAGCACCGGCATCAGGTTCCAGCCTTCGTATAGCGAAATGGTTTTTCCGGCTTCATTAAACCCCGCCATTTGCAGGGAAACCTCTTCAGAAAGTTTGATCTTGTATCCCCAGTGCGGATTCCAGTCGCCGATGGTATTGATGTTTTGCTCCGGCCACCACACATTTTCCATATCCTGTACGATCAGCACCTGATCCTCAATAGAGGCGAGGACATCCTCAATTCCCGCGGATTCGGGTTCGATATAACTCGAAAAACCGCTCCACCCTTCGGGCAGACTTATATCCTGCGTCATCATGCCTCCTTCGGCGTTGATCTGAAAATCATCAATGAACATCCCTTCCTTGGTGATGTAGGAATCACTGTAAAAATGGAATCGCAGTTTAACATAAGGTTCATCGAGATAATCGTTTAGCGAATATGTTTTCTGAACCCAGGAATTTTGTGTGCCGTTATATTCGTCGAGTTCTACCCAGGTAGAACCGTTTGTGGAAATCTCCAGCCACATGTAATCATAATCGGACTCCAGATCGTATTTTGTCCAGAACGATACCGAAGCCTCTGTAAATCCGGTAAGGTTCACCGAATTGAGTGTGGCATAAATCTCCTGGTTATTCTGATACTCTCCTGAAGGGCTTTCGCTAATGGAGTGTGACGGCGAATGTGAAGCCGCTGTGCTGATGCCCCATGTATCTTCAAAATCCCAGTAGGGTGCGCCATTTTCAAAATCAATAAGCAGCGGCAGGGCGATCGGGGGCATCGGTGTGGCATACACAAGATTCGACGGGTCGGATTCCTCGCCGGTGTCGGTATAGATGGCGGTGATGTAATACTCGTACTGTGTGGCATTTACCACATCCTCGTCGTGATATGAAAAGTCGGTGGTGGTGGTTAGTAATTCACCGTCTTTATAAATATTAAAATAATCGACATCATACATTGGATCCCATTGCAGGTCCACTTCGCCGTCGCCGGGAATTGCAACAAGATTCTGCGGCGGGGTCAGGCGGTTGGCCATTGATACGGCCGTTGCCAGAATAGCCTGTGTAAAGATGGCGGCCTGTTCTTCATTATTGTAACTCAATCCTACAAGATCGTCGGAGGTATGAATGTAAGGGCTGTATTCCGATCCGTCTTCGAAGGGGAAGATGCCCATAAAACCCGCATTGTTAAAAGAGGTATGATCGCTGTCGCCGCCAACCATCATGCCCGGTTCAACGGGAAAATCGGGAAGATAAACCGAACAAACTTGCGTATAGAAGTCAGCCAGTTCCTGTGCCGATTGCGGATAGATGAGGTCGGTGTGAATGTAGCTGCCGGGTTCCAAGTAGCCGATCATGTCCATGTTCAGATAGCCGTGAATATTCATTCCCTGCTGTGCGCAACGATCGGCATATGCCTCACTTCCGTACAGGCCGTATTCTTCACCCGAAAAAGCACAGAAAATAATGGTCCGGTCGAATTCATACTGGCTGAGGATGCGGGCAACTTCCATCACACCGGCAGTTCCGGAGGCATTGTCGTCGGCGCCGGGCTCGGATCCTGAATAAGCGATAGAATCATAATGACCTCCAATCACAATAAACTCGTCGGGGTATTTGGTGCCCACCAGGGTAGCAATCACATTGTCGCTGGCAGGGCCGTTTGGCATGGTAAAATCCTGAATTTCCACATCCATTCCCATGCTTTCAAATTGTTGCTTAATCCAGTTTTGCGCCTCTATACTTTCGGGCTTGTAACAGTTACGGGTGCCATAATCCTCAAGATGCTGGACGATAGCGGTGATATTGGTTGACGAAACTTCTTCCATCAAATCCACAATAAACGGATCGGGATCGAAACGTCCTGAGCTGTTGAACAACATGGAAACCGGAAGCACCACCTGTTTGTTTGAGATCCTGACCATGCCATCGTTTTTAGCCGGGGGAAGCTGCCCATGAAGGTTCTCATCGATACGCAGCACAAGGAAATGTCCGCCATCATGCAGCACATCTGCTTTATGATTAATGGCCTGGTAATATGCCGCGCGATCCACGGTTTCGTCAATATACACGAGATAGTAGCTGAAATTTTCTTCCCACGGGTTCTGATCGAGTATCACAAATTCGTGTTTGGGATCGCCATCGATGGTTGCTATCACAAATTCATCCCGGTAAAAATTAACCGTCACCGACGGATTTTTAAAAATACCCCTGGTTTCTTCAAAACTTTTGGTTGGAATTAAAACCAGGTCAGCTGCAAAAAGCTGAAAAGCAAACAAGTTGACAAGTAGCAATAAGTAAACTTTTTTCATAAGATAAACTATTGATGATGAATGAAATTAGACGATCTGATTTTCAATACAAAACTATAAATAAAAACATGTAATTTGATGTATTTGTTTTACCCCTGTTACATTTAGAACGGATATAAATTTTTATTGACAGATGATTGAAATCCATTGCTGCCAGGATTTTCTGCCTATGAAATGCAAAACAGACAAAAGTTTTCTTTTGGCCGGAGGAAATGAGATTTCACCTTTTGCCACACATCAATAATAAATGAAAGGGCTTTCCGTTAAACCCTTTGTTTTCGAAACTAACTTACTGATTATCGCGCAAACTTTACACCGGATCAATGAAAAAATTCTTTAGCACACTCGCACTCACCTTTGGCCTCTTTCTGATTTCCTCATTTACACTCATTCAGGCGCAAACAGCTACCATCCGTGGTTTTGTATATGAAGAAGAAACCGGGGAGCCGATCATCTTCACCAACGTTTACCTTTCCGGAACCACCATGGGAAACACCACGAACAACAACGGTTTTTTTACCATCTCCAAAATTCCGCCGGGCGATTACACCCTGATGGTTACCTATATGGGTTACGATACGCTCCGCATCGACGTAAGCCTGAAACCAAAACAGATTCTCGAAAAGAAACTTTTCCTTAAAGGAAGTGCAGTATCTCTCGAAGGCGTGAGCGTATCTGCCGAACGGCAGGCTGCCAGTACCGAAACCCGCACTTCAATTGTAAAGGTAACGCCGCTGGAGATCAAGCAAATTCCTGCCGTTGGCGGGCAACCCGACCTGGCCCAGTACCTGCAGGTGCTTCCGGGGGTGATTTTTACCGGCGACCAGGGCGGCCAGCTCTACATCCGCGGCGGCTCGCCTATCCAGAACAAAGTGCTGCTCGACGGCATGGTGATTTATAATCCGTTCCACTCCATCGGGCTGTTTTCGGTTTTCGACACTGACATCCTCAGGAACGCCAGTATCTATACCGGCGGTTTTAATGCTGAGCACGGCGGTAGGATATCTTCCGTGATGGACATCACCACCCGCGATGGAAATAAAAGACGACTTACCGGAAAGATCGGCGCCTCTACCTTTGGTGCCAAGGCCTTGATTGAAGGCCCGCTGAAAAAACAAACCGACGATGGATCGGGAAGTTCTTCCTTTATCCTTTCGGTTAAAAATTCATACCTGGAACAATCCTCGAAAATATTTTACGATTACGTAAACCAAGATGGCCTGCCATTTAATTTTCTTGACATTTATGGAAAGGTGTCAATTAATGCCGCCAATGGTAGTAAGGTAAATCTGTTTGGCTTCAACTTTACCGATGATGTGCAGTACCGTGAAATATCCAACTACTCGTGGGATGCTTTTGGCGGAGGCGCTAATTTTGTGGTAATCCCCGGAAATTCACCTGTATTGATGGAAGGTATCCTGACGTATTCTTCTTACAAAATGGGCCTTGAAGAAGAATTGGAACCTCCGAGAACCAGCTCCATCAACGGCTTTAATGCAGGTCTTAATTTCACTTATTTCATGGGTAAAGATGAATTAAAATATGGGTTGGAACTTAATGGATTTAAAACCGATTTTGAGTTTTTCAACGAGGTGGGCCAGCGCATCCAGCAACAACAGAACACCACTGAACTTGCCGTGTATGCGAAATACAAGCTGACCACCGGCAAATTCCTTATCGAGCCGGGGCTGCGCCTGCAGTGGTATGCCTCCTTGTCGGAAATGTCCCTCGAACCGCGACTGGCCATGAAGTACAATGCCACAACAAATACTCGTTTTAAATTTGCTGCGGGTTTCTATTCGCAAAACCTGATCAGTGCACGTTCCGACCGGGATGTGGTTAATCTTTTCTATGGTTTCCTTTCGGGACCTGATAACCTGCCCGAAGAATTCGACGGTGAAGAAGTCACCCATAAGCTTCAAAAATCACAACATGCTATTCTCGGTATCGAGCATGACCTGAACCGATACCTGACCGTCAACCTTGAAGCCTACTATAAATATTTCCCGCAGCTAACCAACCTGAACCGTTACAAGATCTACGACGAAAATAATGCCCCGCCTGATGCACCCGATATTGAGGTAAAGGATTTTCTGATCGAAAAAGGCGATGCCAAAGGCATTGATTTTTCAGTGAAATACAGCAGGGACAAACTTTACCTGTGGGCGGCCTATTCGTATGCCTTCGTAAATCGCTACGATGGCGAACGCTGGTATGCACCTCACTACGACCGCCGGCACAACCTCAACCTGTTGGGCTCGTATACCATGGGCGAACAAAGGCAATGGGAAATAAGTCTGCGATGGAATTTCGGCTCCGGATTCCCATTTACACAAACTCAGGGTTACTACGAAAAGCTGTACTTCCCTGACGGAATAAATTCGGACTACCTTGGCGAAAATGGCGACCTGGGCATCCGGTACGCCGATTTGAACGAAGGGCGCCTGCCTACATATCACCGGTTGGATTTTAACCTGAAGCGCATTTTCTTCTTCTCCGAAACTTCCAGACTGCAGGCAGATTTCAGCATCACCAACACTTACGATCGCGAGAACGTGTTCTATGTGAACCGGATCACCAGCGAAGTGGTGCGACAACTCCCCTTTATGCCCAGTATTGGCCTTACCTTTTCGTTTTAGTACAACAAAAAATATCTGTTTTAGGAAATTTCCCGGAGACAAAAAACTCCGGGATTTTTTTATGAAGGAAAAGCCGAAGGGAAAAAAGAAAGCCCTCCACGGGGGCAAAACAGCGGAAGGCTTTCAAATTCAGGGTAATTAGAGTTGACTGTTCATTTAACCAAACCAATCTTGAACAAAAATGAATCAACTCTGGGTGTAAATTTTTTCTGAACTGCGGGAATGACTTACGAAAGGGATGTGTGAAAAGGATGTCTGCCTGATCAATTTATTTTTCCGGTTGGAAGCAGTTCAAAAAAAAAATCAAATACTTAAAAGAACGATTAAAAATTGAAATACCATTAAATTCACTGCTAAATTACACGAACAGTTTCACAAAAACAAGTGCGGCTGTCATCGCCGATTATATGTATGCAATGTGAATGTATGGGTTTTTTGAACGAACGTTGGAAATTTTAGGACGAAAGTAGGTTTTTATTGAAAATACGTTTTTAAAAAAAATTTGTAAATAATCGGAATTTATAATGATTTTAAATTAATAACACCACTTTTCGAACCTTCATGGGTGCGTTTTAAAGATACCCTCCCCACATTTTTACAATTACCGCACATGCTTCAAGTAATTTTTCACTATATTTGAGAAATCCAATGGAGAATTAAAAACATGGTTAATAATCAAAAAAAAATATTATGAAAAACGCACTTTTACCACTGATGCTCGTTGCTTTGTTTCTTGTTTCAGGCTGCGGCCAGGAAAAGGAGCCAAAGGTTGATGTTGACAAGGAAAAGGAAGCCATTAAGCTTGTACTCGAAAAATATGCGCTGGCAAACGAAAATCAGGATATGGCCCTGATCGAGGATATCTGGTGCCCGAGCGAACGAATTGTAAGTTTTGGGACCGAATCCGACGAAAAACTTGTTGGTTTTCAACAGATAAAGGCTGCCGTCGAAAGCCAGTTCGAAGATTTCAGCAACACCTACATCTCTTATCGCGATCAGATTATCGATCTGAGTGAAGATGGCAACACAGCCTGGTTTTCAGAAATCATCAACTACAATTTTATCCTCGATGGCGAGGCACACAGCTACGAAGGACTCAGGTATACAGGCGTGCTGGTAAAGAAGGAAGGAAAATGGAAACTTGTGCAAACGCACATGTCAATCCCCCAGCCCCCCACACCCAGGTAAGGCTGTAAATCATGCTCTGTTCACCCGGTAGCGTGGCAAAAAAAAGCCGGGCATTCATATTCCCGGCTTTAATAATCTGTTTTTTTAATGGCTAAAAAGCTCCCTGAAACTGCCTGAGAAAGCGGATATCATTCTCAAAGAACATCCGCAGGTCGTTCACCTGGTACTTATTCATGGCGATCCGTTCGATGCCCATTCCAAATGCAAAACCGGTAAACTCGTTGCTGTCGATATTGCAGCTTTCCAACACATTGGGATCCACCATTCCGCATCCCAGAATTTCTACCCAGCCGCTGCCTTTACAAATTTTGCAGCCACTGCCGCCACATATTTTGCAGGCAATGTCCATTTCTGCCGATGGTTCGGTAAAGGGAAAATAGGAGGGCCTGAAGCGAACGCGTGTATCTTCGCCGAAAAAATCGCGGGCAAAATAATAGAGGGTTTGCTTCAGGTCGGCAAAGGATACATTGTGGTCGATATAAAGTCCTTCGATCTGATGAAAAATGCAGTGCGCCCTGGCGGAGATGGCTTCGTTGCGGAATACGCGCCCTGGCGCCACAATGCGGATGGGAGGTTTGTTGTTTTCCATCACGCGCACCTGCACCGAGGAGGTGTGGGTACGCAGCGCCACTGCATCATGTTTCCCGGCGCCGGGATCATCAATAAAAAAGGTGTCCTGCATATCGCGGGCGGGATGTTCTTCAGGGAAATTGAGCGCTGAAAAGTTGTGCCAGTCGTCTTCGATTTCAGGACCTTCGGCCACCGTAAAGCCAATACGCGCAAAAATATCAAGCAACTGCCGCCGCACCACAGAAATGGGGTGGCGCGACCCCAGCTCCCTGAAATCCACTGGCCGGGTAAGATCGATCTTTTGCTCCCCGCCGGCTGATGTTGTACTTTCGATTTCCGCTTTCAGTTGGTTAAACTTATCCTGCGTTGTCTGCTTCAGCTCATTGAGAAGCCTGCCCATTTCCTTGCGCTCTTCGGGAGCCACATTTTTGAATTCGCCGAAAAGAGCAGGAATCGTCCCCTTACGGCTAAGATATCTGATGCGGAATTCCTCAAGTTGTTCTGGCGAATCCGTGCGGAAGGCTTCAACTTCTTTTAGAATTTTCTGTATTTCTTCCCTCATTTCCTTATCGGATTAAAACATCCCAAATCAGGGTCATTCGATGATTTCAATGGTCATTTTCACATCTTCAACCGGGCGGTCCATCTGGCCTGTTTTTACGGCAGCGATTTTATCAATCACGTCGAACCCATCGGCCACCTGACCAAAAACGGTATAGGCTCCGTCGAGATGCGGGGTACCGCCGTCGGTGGTGTAGGCTTTGCGCTGCGCCTCGGTAAAGGTGGTGCCGTTGCGTTGCTCAAGCATATCGAGGGTAGCATCATTAAAAACCTGACCCTGTACGATGTAAAACTGCGAGCCCGAAGATTCGTG
>JBKHBQ010000362.1:0-2845 GCA_046542305.1 Bacteroidales bacterium | reverse complement strand
TTAATATCAGGCATTGCTTCATCGGTAACTAAATACAACATCATGACAGAATTCGACAACTACAACCCGTCACCGCAAGAACTTGAAAAACGGATCGGCGAGATTATGGCCAGGCAGCCTGAAGGAGCAGAACGCATTGAAGCTTTAAAAACGATCCTGAGTTGTATCGACCTGACTTCGCTTGAAGGAAGCGACACCAACGTGAAGATATTCTCGATTTGCGAAAATGCACGGACTTTTGCCGATCATGGCAACGACATTCCCAATGCCGCTGCCGTATGCTTTTTCCCAACCTTCATCCAAACAGCCAAAAAGCTGCTAAAGGGCACCAACATCAAAGTGGCAACGGTGGCTGCAGGATTTCCTTCCGGACAATTGCCCCTGCATCTGAAAAGTGCCGAGGTGGCCTATGCAGTAGCAGAAGGCGCCGATGAAATAGATATCGTGATCTCGCGTGGCAAGATTCTCGAAAACAAATGCCAGGAGGTGTACGAAGAGATTCTTAAACTGCGCGAAGTGGCTAAGGGAGCCAAACTAAAGGTTATACTGGAAACCGGTGAACTGGAAACCGTATTTAAGATCAGACGGGCTTGTGAGATAGCCCTCAGGGCCGGAGCCGATTTCCTGAAAACTTCCACCGGAAAGGTACAGCCGGCTGCCACTCCCGAAGCCGTGCTCATCATGCTCGATTCTATAAAGGAGTATCATGAAGAAACAGGCAAGCGCATTGGCATTAAACCTGCGGGAGGAATTTCCGAACCCGACGATGCCCTCAGATACTATACCCTGGTAAAAGAAACCCTCGGCGAAAAATGGCTCGACCCAAAATACTTCCGAATCGGTGCCAGCCGCCTTGCCCATAAAATTGTGGCAGAGGTGAAGGGTGAAGCCAACGGATAATTATAAGGTTCATGGTCGTTTGCCGGGCGCAGCGTTTGCCCGGTAAAGGCCGTTTATCGGTTTGAAGGAGTGCGGCTGTTTTCCGCTTGTTGCGCTGCAGCCACGCTTCTCCGGCTTGTGCAGCAATCCGGCACCTGCCATCTGAAAAATGATTCCCGCCCTAAAAATTCCTGCGCCTGTAACTTTTAGTTTCCTGCTTCCGTCATATTCCTGAAAACAAAAAAAGCAATACCATCATGAACACAGAAAAAATCAAACTCGGAATCATACTTCTGGCAATACTGATGATCGGACAGGCCGGAACGCTTTCAGCTCAGCGCGTGAAAGGCAACAAAAAAGTGGTAAAGGAAGAGCGGACAGTGGAAACCTTTACGGGTATTGATGTTGGAGGTGCATTTGAAGTGTTTATTACGCAAGCCGATAAACGCAGCCTGATCATCGAAACCGATGAAAACCTGCTCGATAATATTTCAACAAAGGTGCGGGGTAATGTTTTACACATTAGCTCCAACAGCATCAAAAATGCTACCCGGCTCAACGTTTACATCACCAATCCGGAGTATCAGTACTTGAACATTAGTGGTGCCGCGGAGTTGCAAAGCGAGAACACCATCAGCGAAACTGAATTAAAACTGGTCGGGTCGGGAGCCTCACAAACCCGGCTGACCCTGGAGGCAGATAAAGTCGATGCCAAAGCTTCGGGCGCCGCATGGGTAAAATTGTCGGGGCAAGCGTATGAATTAATTGCTGACGGCAGCGGAGCCGCGGTAATCAACGCAAGGGAACTGATAACAACCAACGTTACGGCCGATGCCGGCGGCGCTTCACACATCAAGGTATTTGCCAGTGGAAAAGTAAATGCCAGCACCAGTGGCGCCGGTGATGTGGATGTAGACGGCGAACCGGAGGTTTTCCGTGCCAACGACAAATACTGGCGCTACGACGACGAAACCAAATGGAATGTAAGAACCTGGGAGTCGGGCGACACCACTACCGTGAAGGTGGGCGGCGTAACGATGCAGGTAGTCGACGGCGACTCAACCAAAGTGAGCCTGGGCAATCACAACCTGATTGTGGATGATGATGGCAACGTGAAATGGGAACGTAACCGCAAGCAAAAATTCAACGGCCACTGGGCCGGATTCGAACTCGGGATCAACGGCTATGTGGATGCCGATCAGAATATCGACGTGCCCGCTGAATACGATTTCCTTACGCTGAAGTACGAAAAATCCATTGATGTAAACCTGAATATTTTTGAGCAAAACATCAACCTGGTCAATAATAAACTGGGGCTGGTAACCGGGATCGGACTGCGCTGGAACAACTACCGTTTCGACAACAATGTGGTGCTGGTACCGGATTCGTCAAAAATATACGGATATAAGGATTACAGCAAGCCTTGGGAAAAAAGCAAACTGGTGGTAAACTACCTGAACGTACCGCTGCTGCTCGAATATCAAACCAACCGTTTTTCGCGAAGCAACAGCTTCCACATTGCCGCAGGCATGGTGCTGGGCTGGCGTTATGCCTCGCATACAAAAATGCTGTACAAGGATAACGGAAGGCATAAGCCCAAAGACAGGGACAGCTTTCACCTGAGCCCGTTCCGCTACGACGCCACCGTGCGCATCGGCTGGGGCATCATTAACCTCTATGGCACCTATGCCATGAATACCCTTTTCAAGGACGGCCGCGGACCCGAACTGTATCCGTTTGCCGTGGGAATTACGCTGGTTGGGTGGTAAATCAGAAAACAAATTAAAAGTCAAGGCTGTTCCCTGATGTTAGGGGCAGCCTTTTTTTATGTCCTAAAAGGAATATATTTTAGAAAAAGCAAGAATAATCACGATTCAACAAGCATGAAGTTTTTTTCATTCCAAAGTTTCCAAATTGAGAAAAAATACTATTTTTACACTTCAAATTTTCAACAAAAAACAGGAAC
>JBKHBQ010000361.1:0-2848 GCA_046542305.1 Bacteroidales bacterium | reverse complement strand
CTACCTCCTCCGCTTCTCCAGCACCCCGTTCACCAGCGCAATCAACAACAAAAATACGGTAATGAATGCGCTGATGCGGCCGATATAGTCGCCGTATTTAACATAGAATGTAATTTCGCTGTTGGCCCGGAGCCCGGCTTTCAGGGCTGCCGGTTCCCAGTAGTTGCTCGCCTCTATAATATCCCCGCGCTGATTTACGAATCCTGAGATCCCGGTATTGGCTGAGCGCGCTACCGCCCGCCGGGTTTCCACGGCACGCAAGGGTGCGAAAGCAAAATGCTGCCGGTGTCCGGCGGTATTGCCCCACCAGCCGTCGTTGGTGATAATCACAAGGATATCTGCACCGTTGCGCACAAACCCAGCGACAAAATCACCATATATCGATTCATAGCAAATAATACCTGGTACATGAAAACGTCCGTCGGTGGAGGTGAATACTTCGCGTTTTGTTGAAAAACCCAGGCTGCCCACCGTACCGCCCAGATCGAAAGCCAGATGCTGCAGCGGCCTCAGCAGGCGCTGGAAAGGCATTTTTTCAGGACCGGGCACCAGTTTGGATTTATGATACATCCCCACAGTATCGTTCGCATTAATGAAAAATGCCGTATTAAAGGCTTCGTAATATTTCTCCACGTCAGAGAATTTTCGCGCGGTACGTGTCAGCGGTTCATCATCGCAAAATAATCTGAAAGTGGATGCCCCGATGATGATATTGATATTCGGATGTTGGGCAATATACTCTCTCAGCCGCCGGATGCTCCGTGCGCTGTTCACCGAATTGTGCCAGATGTCCTCCTGTATGGCCGATTCGGGCATGATAATGAAATCCGTTTCAGGTGTGATCAGAGGTTCCGCCAAATCGAGGTTCTTTTTAATCACCACCCGCGGAGGCAGGGAATATTGTTCCGTCCATGGATCGACATTGGGCTGGGTAACAATCATTTCGGCCACCGGACCTTTTTCTTCATAATTTTGATACATCACCCGCGAGATAATCATTGGAGTGATAAAAAATACTGCAAGGACAACAGCATTCGAAATGACTTTGGTTTTGAGCAACGGCCTGTTAAGCGCTGCTTTTATAAGCCTGAAGATCATGATGTTTAAAAGCAGAATCCACAGGGTTCCCCCGGCGGTGCCGGTAAACTCGTACCACTGCACCCATTGGGTAAACATGGCAAAGCCGTTGCCCAGATTCAGCCAGGGCCACGACAGATCCCAGTCGAGATGCAGGTATTCAAACGATATCCAGTACAGGATCAGCAGCAATATAGCGTTGGGATTGTGCCTGAAGCTTTTCTTGCTCAGGTGAAAAATCAAAAATACCAGCGCCATAAACAGCGAATTGAGCAGCACCGCCATCACCGCCCCGAAGATCGTCGAATTCCATATCCACCATGTGGTGAAAAGGTTCCAGACAAAAAATGAAAGGTAGGCATAGCCAAAAATGCTGTACCTGTGGAAGAATTCCGGGCGGCGGGTGATGAAATCTTCGACAAACAACAGGGGCACAAAGCCGAAGAAAAGCAGGAACGGAAAGCCATACATGGGCCAGCCCAGCGAAAGGATAATGCCTGAAAGTGCTGAATGCAGCAGAAGGTGGAATTTATTACGGATCATTTCGAGTCTGATTTCCGGTTTAACGGAACAATCTTACGCATTATTTCGCTAATACAGAAAGTTGTTGTAAGGATAGCGCAGTATATGGATTTCTTTTACCCGCTCGTAAACCAGTTGTTTGAAGGCTTCCCAGTTTTCTTTCTTTTTGGCGGAAATAAAAATCACCGGATGCTCACCTTTGGCCATCCATGAGCGTTTCAGTTCGTCCAGGGTTACATTCTCTTTGGTTGGCGGGGTGAGGTCGTCCTCGTCTTTTTCCACCCAATGGTAAGCGTCGATCTTGTTAAAAACCAGCAGGGTGGGCTTGTCGGCAGCCTGTATTTCGTTAAGGGTGCTATTTACCACATGTATCTGCTCCTCGAAATCGGGGTGCGAAATATCCACCACATGCAGCAGCAGGTCGGCTTCGCGAACCTCGTCGAGGGTGGATTTGAACGACTCCACCAGGCTGTGTGGCAGCTTGCGGATAAACCCTACGGTATCCGAAAGCAGGAAGGGCAGGTTTTCGATCACTACCTTTCTCACAGTGGTATCGAGGGTAGCAAAGAGTTTGTTTTCGGCAAAAACCTCCGATTTGCTGAGTTGGTTCATGATGGTGGATTTGCCTACATTGGTATAGCCTACCAGTGCGGCCCTGATCATATTGCCTCGTCCCTTTCGCTGGGTAGCCATCTGCTTGTCGATCTGGTCCAGTTTCTTTTTCAGCAGGGCGATCTTGTCGCGAATGATCCGGCGGTCGGTTTCAATTTCGGTTTCACCGGGACCCCGCATTCCGATACCCCCGCGCTGTCGTTCGAGGTGTGTCCACATGCGGGTAAGCCGGGGCAACAGGTATTCGTATTGTGCCAGCTCCACCTGTGTTTTGGCGTGCGCGGTGCGCGCCCGGCGTGCAAAAATATCGAGGATCAGGTTGTTGCGGTCGAGGATGCGGCACTCCAGGGTTTTTTCGATGTTTCTGAGCTGCGATCCGCTAAGCTCATCGTCGAATACCACCAGATCGATGCCGGCGGCATTCACGTATTCCTTTACCTCGAGCAGCTTGCCGGTACCGATAAATGTGCGCGGATCGGGGTGCTCCAGCTTTTGGGTGAAACGTGCCATGGGCTCGCCGCCGGCGGTTTCTACCAGAAAAGCCAGCTCATCAAGGTATTCACCGATCCTCACCTCATCATCCTTGCTGGTGACAAGACCAACCAGCGCAACCTTTTCCTTTTCAACGGCTGTATCT
>JBKHBQ010000360.1:0-2849 GCA_046542305.1 Bacteroidales bacterium | reverse complement strand
CGCAGCAGCGTATCGCTGTCGATCACCTCCTGAACCGTTGCCGCATTATCGAGCTGATACTGGATCCATTGCAGTTCGCTGAGGCCGTAACGATGGTCATGGGCCGGATACTTCGTTTCCTGCAGCCACATCTGTTCGATCACAAGCCCAGCCTCATTCATGCCGCCATAGGGAAATTCCCTGCCGTTTTGGTTGAAGCTGATACTGCCCAATTTAGAAACCCAGGTAATCGGCTTTTCCGGCGGCCGGATAAAAGCCGTTTTCTGCAGGTTACGGTGGTTTACCACCACATGCCCCAGACCGGAAGGAAAATCGAAATTCCGGCCAAAAACGATATGGCCGCTGTCATCCTGCAAACAGAATGTGGTGCATGCATCAGAACTGTTCATGATCAGCATCGCGATCAGAATTGGAATAAACCGGAATATTTTCATTTTTTTACATATTGATTGAACCTTGTGTATTGATGCGAAGTTATGCATTTTTTTGGATGCAAAACACCCCCTAATCCGCCCTCAAAGCCTTCACCGGATTGGCACTGGCGCTGTTGAATGCCTTTGCACTTACGGTGAACACGGCAATGGAGATCGATATCACCGCCGAAATGACAAAAATCCAGATGCTGATTTCGGTGCGGAACCGGAAGGTATTCAGCCAGTCGTTCATGAAAAGAAAGGCGGGCACCCATGCCAGCACATTGGCAAGTGCCACCAGTATCACAAATTCGCGCGACAGGTTTTGAATGATGCCGGGAATGGTGGCCCCAAGCACTTTGCGGATGCCGATTTCCTTGGTGCGTTGTTCGGTGATGTACGATGCCAGCCCGAAAAGTCCCAGCACGGCGATGATGATGGCCATCACGGTAAAAATGCCGAGGATGGTTCCGGTGTTCATTTCCTTGCGGTAAAGGTTGTCGTAAGAAGCATCGAGGAAGAAACTATCGATGGGCAGGTAGGGAATATGGTCGGCCCACACTTCCGTGATGCCGGCCATGGTTTTCTGAACACTTCCGGTGTTGAGTTTCACCAGTAAATACCTCAGATAGTGGTCGTTGAAATGGATCACCAGCGGCTCCACTTCATGATGCAGTGATGCGTAGTGAAAATCCTTCACCACACCAATGATTTTACCGCGCTTAGGTTCGGGCAGCCCATAAAGGTACTCGAAATCATGCCCGACCGGATTGTCAAGGCCAAGACTGGCCACGGCAGCTTCGTTGATGATAAACGCACTTTGCTCGTCGGTGCCGTAATTCTTCGAAAAATCCCGGCCATCCGCCAGCTCCAGCCCGAGGGTTTCGAGAAAATCGTAACCCACCGACCAGGTACGCATGGTAAAAGCATCATCGGCATTTTCCTCGGTCTGCTCACGGCGTTCCGATTCGTCGCCCGGAACCCTCACACTCAGGAACGGAATGCGCTCGCCCGGAACATTTGAAGCTACTACTACGCTCTTAATATCCGAATGCTGAAGCAGTTCATTCTTCATCACCTCAACCTTGGCCTGGGCAGCACGGTCAGGAAGCCGGAGTACCAGCACCTGTTCCTTGTCGAAACCCAGATTTTTGTTCTGGATGTAGCTCAACTGCTTGTTAACGGTAAGAATGCCGATGATAAGGAAGATGGAGATGGTAAACTGCGCCACCACCAATCCGCGGCGAAGGTATAGCGAGGTTTTGGTCCCGCTGGAAGTAAGCGAATTGCTTTTCAGTGATTTAATCGGATTGAACCGCGACATGAATACTGAAGGATAGGTTCCAGAAAGGAAGCCGACCAACAAAACAATCATACCGATAAGGATGAGCAATGGCGTATTTCCGGTTAAATCCAGCATTAGTTGCTTATCGGCAAAATGGTTGAACTCAGGAAGGCTGATATCGACAATAATCAGGGCCAGGATCATCGAAAGCACCACAAGCGTAAACGATTCGCCCATGAACTGCCTGAACACATGCTGACGGGTAGCGCCGAGTACTTTCCGAAGTCCTACCTCACGGCTTCTTCGGGTGGATTTGGCCGTGGCCAGGTTCATGTAATTAAAGCAGGCAATGATAAGTACAAACAAAGCCACCGCCGAAAACATGAACACATAACTCACATCGCTGTTGGTGCTGAGTTCCTTTTCAGCATGGCCATAAAGGTGAATATCGGTTATAGGCCTGAAAATCATCCGGGCAGTCCATTCCACGGGCATATTGCTGCTGTCGCCGCCTATCACATAGCCGAGGTGCGTGTAAATATTTTCGTTGTATTTCTTCTCCACTTTCCTGGCCGATTCACGATCGGCGAATTTTATATAGGAATAAAATGTGGCAGGCCCTTCGCGGTCCACGCCCGGCCAGGTACTGCGCATATCGTCGAGCGAGATAAGCAGGTCGAACTGCAAATGGGAGTTGCGGGGCGGGTCCTGCACGATGCCCGAAACCGCATAGCTTCGATCGTTCACCCTGAGCATCCTGCCCAGGGGCGGAAGTTCTGCGAAATATCTTTTGGCTGTCGATTGGGTTAAAACTACTTTTCCCGGACCGCTGAGCATTTTCAGGGCATCGCCCTCAATTACATGGTAATCGAATACCTCAAGAAATGTTGAGTCGGCAAAAAGCACTTTACGTTCGGCATATCGCTGATCGTCATAATGAAAAATCATCGGGTTATAAGTATGATGAAATTTCACGCTGCTTTCCACTTCCGGATAGCTGTTGGTGATTTCGGGAATAACGATACCCTGGGTGGCAGCCCAGTGCGAATCCTCACCCTGTCCGGTCCAGTGCGGCTCAAGGCGGTAAATGTTTTTTGCATTGGAAAAGAAACGGTCGTAACTCAGTTCGTCCTGTACATACAGAAAAATCA
>JBKHBQ010000066.1:0-15735 GCA_046542305.1 Bacteroidales bacterium | reverse complement strand
ACACCTGAAGTAAACCACTGGCAATCGCCGGTATTTAAAACCAGGCCCTCGATTTCAATTTCCTGAACATCTTCGCACACGGAAGCATCACTGCCGGCCGAAACGATGGGCAAGTGCTCGATGTACAGCATCATGTGGTCGGTGATCTCATCACCTGATCCGTCGAACGCCGTTAGGGTCAGTTCAGCCGATCCGTAGCTTATATCCCCTGTTCCGGGCGTGTACGCGGGATTAACCAGGGTGGGATCGTCGAAGGTTCCGTCGCCGGAAGTGGTCCACTCCACCGAGGCGGCATTGACCACAACCGCCTCCAACATTGCAGTTTGGTCCTCACAGATAGTCATGTCGGGACCTGCGGTCACCACCATGGCATTGCCGGTGCAGGGCGGGAATACGATGTAATCTATCCAGCCGCAATCCTGACCGTTTTCCCATGAGTAATCCTTATCGTACGACCATTTAAAGGTATGTTCACCGGCCGAAACAGGTGCAGTAAACAGTGACCAGTCTGTTTCGCCCGCCCATGATCCCATTTCGGTGCCATCAATGAAAAATCTGAGGAAATCGTAGTTGGCTTCACTGGACACCTTGTAGTAAAAACTGATCTCGCCGTCTGCCAATACATCCAGGGTGATGAACAGATCGCTGCTTTCGTCATCGCCAATGGCTCCTGACCGGGCGCAGTATGTCCCCTCATAGGGGTTGTTCTCATCAATATACCATGAGGCCGCGCCGCCGAATTCCCATTCATAGCTGTCAAATCCTGCACTTTCAAAATCTTCCATCACAAACCCGACAGGCGCCGTTAACATGCTGCTGGCTGAAAAACCATGTTCCGCTTCGGCAAATACACTCATGGTGGCTGTGTAGCCAATGGGCGTGGATTCGTCTATCGCGATTTCGAACACTGCCAGTCCGCTGGAACTTCCTGCAATATTTCCCACGTTGTAGCTACCCTGGGTGATGGTAATATACGGGTCGCTGTTTTCCAGCTCCGCCATCACATTCAGGGCTTTTCCGCCGCCGTAGTTCATCACATTCACCAACACCTGTGCCGTTTCACCGGGCTCAAGAAATCCATTGCCCCCGTCGTCGAAGCTGTAGGAACCGATGGCGATTTCAGGCGCCCAGGCCTTCAGGTAGATATGACTGTTGAAGGTTTCCGGTGCTGTCTCGATCGCCGAAGAAAACACCAGGTCGTAGTTGTCGGGTATCTGAAGACCGACATCGAATGCAAATGCATCCTCAAGCACCACAATCTCTCCGGGTTCAAAGCTGCCAAGAGTTTCAGTGCTGTCGGTCAGTGTGATGTACCCATCGTCGGTTAGGATGGTCATCTGGGTGGCATCCACCACGTCATCGCTTATGTTTTGTATCTCCACCGTAAGCAGGACAGATTCGCCGTATTCGATAATGTCGTCCCCTCCTGCCATCGCCGTCACATCACGGATCACGATGCTGTTGATGCCGTCGGTGAAGAAAGGCAGCGTTTTGGTTTGCTTCATCCCGTTGGCATCCTTCACCAGAAAAGTTACTTCCACCGCTTCATAGGGCACTGTGGGGATTCCGTGAAAGAGGCCGTCTTCTGTAACCTGAAGCTCCGTAAAACCATATTCGGGCTCGAAAGTGTACATGAGGTCGGGCTGAATATTGTAGGTGTTGGAGATGTCGAGCACCTCGTAATTATTATCTCTTCCATCCGACAGACCTGCAAACCAGGGGTTCCAGGTTGCACTCTGCACCTCGCCATAATAAAATTCGATCTTACCTGAAGGATACAGGCTTACGGCAAAGTTCAGAATATTGGATGTGCTGTATTCGGTGGCTTTCCAGCGGAAGGTTGCCTTGCCGGTACTGCCTTCGTACCACATGCCGCCACCGCCAGACACCTGCAGCGTTTTGCTCATGAAAGGTGAAATGTTGCGCATATTCCTGAACAGGGCGAACTGGTCCACGAGAAATGTCCAGGGGTAGTCGTCATCCTCAAACATCAGGTAGCCGTCGGTATGCATGTATATCTTATCGTATTGCTTCCCGTAAAAGGGGAATTCGAAATCGATCTCCTTCACGGCGTAACCTGTTGAACTGCCGCTGGGATAAAGCTGTTGCTGATTGACCATCGGAAATTCGGAATTTCCATCCTCATAAGCATATGTTTGTTGATATTTCCACTGGTAAGGAGCAGCGCCGCCTTCTGCATTCATTTGATATGAATACGGTTCGTTAATCGTTGCAGCAGGCAGGCTTTCATCGGTGATTTGCGGATTTTCGAAGTTGACGCTGGCCGTTACCGGCAGAACGGTCATATCATTATTTACCAGGGGCACATTGGTTTGCTGACAGGGAATTTCCACCAGGCCATCCGTATAATCCATCACCGAAAAACTGTCGATGCTTCCTTCGCCGGAGCCGCTGTAGTCTCGTTCGTTTACCATCAGGAAAAAAGTAGCCTCCGTTCCGCTTTCGATGTAAGAAAGCAATGGCGTAACATCCAATCCGAATTCGAGGGTTTTGTCCGCCGGCGAAGTTCCACCCTGCATATACTTTTGGCCTCCCTGATAATTGAGGATCGGAAAGCCGATAACAAATTCCGGTTCGGTGGCATTTGGCGTAGTGGCCACCCCCGCCAACACCTTTATCTGATTGCGGATGTTATGGGTAAGGGTGACTTTATAGGTAAGCTGCGGCTCTGCATTTTCCTTTGCCTTGATCACCTGCACGGCCCCATTCCAAATACCTGATTGTTCAAGATCGCGGCACAGCCCGCTGTAAAGCAGATAGGCAAAACCCTCATTACCCCATGACGAGGCCGAATAGCTGTTGGCAAGTTTCACACCGCCCATTTCCCAGTCGCGTAAATCCACCGTGCCATCGTTGTTAATGTCGAGGTGATTGGTATACTGGCCGTCGTTATTCAGGTCGTAACGAATGGAATCGTGGTAGCCCACAATACACAGCGCGTGATTGGCATAGCTGCCAAGTTCGGTGAGAACATATTTTCCCGCTTCAGGTGTACCGGGAGGCAGGGTTTTGTTTACTCCGGTGTATGAAGCGTAAATATTTGCCACGCCTCCGGTTTGGGCACCTTCCAGGTGATTGTCGATCCAGTTTCGCAGGGTATTCAATCCCTCCACATCATCCAGTTTTATCGAATAAAAATCCCACAGGCGGTTGTGCATCGCATTGTAATAAAGGTCGTAGCCCGTCATCCATCGGGCAGTACCTCCCGTGTTGAGATCGCCGCCATAGTCGGTGACGTTTGGAGTGCCGATATGCTTGATGATATCCCAACTGTCGAAATACGGGCAGGCCGAGCCGCTTCCATTATTACTCCAGTTAAACACAAAATGAGTGGGATACTGGTTATCGGGCACGTTGGCTGGCAGGTCGCGCAAACGGTCAATTTCATAAGTAAAAGTATAAGCCACGCCACTGGCCTGGCCGCATTCCAGGCTGGTTTGATTAAAGATGGGCCTGAAGTAAGGAAGTTCCGAGTTATCTACCGTTACAGGCAAATCGCGGCCACGGATGTTCTCCGGCATATTCAGTTCAGGAAGGTTTTTCAGCGACGACAGGTCATCATCCGTAAATACGGGTAAGCCGTCGATAAACTGTCGTTCCTGTGGTTTAATTTTTTTTTCCGAATGTTGAGCGTGTAGTGCTGCAAAGCCAAATACCCCGGCAATCAGGATAAAAAGAAGAAATAAACGTGTTTTCATGATGAGATGAATTAGTTGAATGATTCTGAATGAAAAACAAAAATACTATTATCAGCCAACAAAATCTCCAATTAATTTTTCGATGAACAAATTCAGCAAAATCCGGTGGAATACGTTTTAAACAGGATTGATGTGTTAAAAAAACTATTTTTGTGACAGATATCCAGGATTCGAAAAACTTGAAAAAAAATCTGCACAATCAGTTTACTAACAGGCAACCTTTTTAAAGTTTTGCAGTCAATAAATTAGCAGTTAAATATGTCGGTAGCGGATCTGAAAATAATTGAGGGCTGCAAAAAAGGTAAGCGACATGCACAAAACAAGTTGTACGATAAGTACGCGCCTGTATTACTTGCCATTTGCATGCGTTACGCCCGTAACCGGGACGAAGCCGAAGACATATTGCAGGAAGGTTTTATAAAAGTTTTTTCGAATATTGGAAGTTACAGGGGGGAAGGCTCCTTTGAAGGATGGTTGAAACGAATCATGGTAAATACGGCGATAACACATAATAAACAGCAGTTAAAACACCATTATCATACAGACATTGACCAAATTGAGGAGACGCATTCTGCTGCCGATGCAGGAAGGGATGAAGGTGACACCGTCAGGTTGGCCAAAGACAAGCTGATGAACCTGATCCAGAACCTGCCGGAAGGCTACAGAACAGTATTCAACATGTACGTGTTCGAACAATACACCCACAGGGAAATTGCTGAAATCATGGAGATATCTGAAAACACCTCCAAATCGCAGCTATCCAAGGCAAGACGTCTGCTGGCTTCCAGGATTAAGGAAATTACTGGCAATGAAAAAATTACATTAACCGAATGAAAATAGATCACAACCATATTGATGATTTATTTAGGGAGGGCCTGGAGGACTTCACTGAAGTTCCACGCAAGGGTGTCTGGAAGCGCATTTCCGGCAAATTGCTCTGGAATGAGATCAGCCACTTCAATTTCAGCAATGTGCCGGCACTCTGGACAGGAATTGCCGCCACCGGACTGGTGGTTATCGCCCTTGCAGTGTTCCTGCCAGGATTCTACCATACCCCTGATCAAATCACCAAAACCGAAAATATTTCTCCGGATGATCCGGCGACACCAAGCCGCCCGGAACAAGCGGAACCCCCTGCTTTTACTGACAGGGAGGAAAAAACGGCTGATCCTGTTACAGCAAATGAAGATCCGGCAACCGGAATTACCGGTGAGGATGCACCTGCCCGGAAACCTGTAACTGATGATGATGCAGGCACGCAAACGTCTGAATCCGTGCAGCCCCTACCGGCGAAAGAACCGGCAACAGTGCCATCAGCACAGCGCAGCACGCCCGAAATTAACAAAACCGAAGCGGTGGAAGCCGATGCCGGCGGGAAAGATATTCAAACCCACAAAATCCTTGAAGATACCCGCGAGCCGGCACAGGAAAACGCTGTGGAAAACCCGGCAGAAATTTCTGCTGAAAAGGAAACTGAAACTCCTGTGCAGGAATCCGGCAGGGAAGTGCATGAACTCCGGCCCATAGAAATGGTACAGCCCTCGCTCATCGCAAAAGATAAAAGCCGCGACGGAGAATTTGCCGGAAATCCCGATGAAATTCCAGTGAATCTGCCTGAAGAACTGATGGCTATGGAAGCGGAAAGCAAAATCTCCGGATCAGGAAAAATCCAGAAGATGCATACCCTGGGATTTTCAATTGGCCAGCTCCTGAAAGGCAAATATCGACCGCCAAAACGTGCATACACCCAAAGCACCATGGAGATGTACCGTGGCACCAACTCCTATTTCTCCGTGGCCGTGTATGCAGCCCCGGAAGTAACCGAATACACCCGGCTGGCCTCCACCTCGAAGGAAAATAATTTCCTCACCGGTGCAGCCGTCAGCTATCATACGTCGCGCTATTTGGTTCAGGCCGGTGTGGAATTCAGCCGCTTCAATGACCTGGGAGATTACATGGTAAACATGAAAACCTACGACAGCGTGGGCTTTTACATCGATGTGGGCGGATTTATCATCGATCCTGAGAATCCCGATTCCATCGTCCTCCAAACGCACACAGTTATAGTCCGGGATTCGGTGCAGCATCATTCGCATCAACAAACACACAATCACTACAACTACCTGCAGTTTCCGGTGCTCTTCGGCTACAAAGCTATGGAAAGCGGGATTTTCTCTGCATATCTTAAAGCAGGGCCGAATTTCTCATTCCTGCTTAACAAACGGGAACCACAACTGAATTTTTCAAGACCCGACGCCACCATACAGGGAATCGACAATTATACACTGCCCAGACTGAACACTAGCATTCAGGTGCTGGTGAGCCTCAGCATGCAATTCCAGATTACCGAACAAGTAGGCATACTCATCGAGCCTACGTACAGGTATTACCTGAATCCGGTGTACGATGCGAGCGGCGAAAACCTGAAAAATCCATACGGTATAGGCGCCAGGGGCGGAATTTATGTTAACTTCTAATTATCTTCATGAAGATCAGGATTATCATACACAGCATATTCGTCGTATTAGTGACCGCAACTTTACAGGTATCCGCAACCAACCTGCTGGTATCGGGATACGTTTTTAAAGACAGTACCAATGAGCCCGTACCCAATCACAAAGTGAGCCTGAAGTTCAAAAACCAAAGTCCTGCTTACATTTTGGTGGAAAAGGTAGAAACCGACAGTTCGGGATTTTTCAGCTACTTTTTCAAAATCCCTTTCGACCGGGGAATCATCCATGTTTCCACCGTCGACTGCAATAATCAGATCATCACCCGCAGTCTGCCGTTTAACCAGATGCATACCAACCTCAGCACGAATTTTTCAATTTGTGTTAATCAGCAATTGAATTACTGCCTGGCTGATTTTCTTTATGTGATCGATAAGGATCAGCCCGGCAGGGCGCTTTTCAAACAATCCTCATTCGGTAATGTTACTTCCTGGCTGTGGGATTTCGGCGATGGCACCACATCAACAGCCCCCGATCCGGAGCATGTTTATCCCGATGACGGCATCTATGAGGTCTGTCTCACCATCGCCGACAATAACGGCACATGCAGCAGCACTTTCTGTGATATGATCGGCATCGACTCCGATACCCTGTGCGAGGCTTTTTTCACGCAATATCCCTTTCCGGGTGTGAATCAGACGCTGCAGTTCTGGGATCTGTCCTACGGCAACATCGACAGTTGGAGCTGGGATTTCGGCGACGGCACCACCTCCGATGAGCAAAACCCCGCTCACACTTTTCCTGAACCGGGATTTTACGAGGTTTGCCTTACGGTAACGGATTACGATGAGTTTTGTACCGACACCTATTGCAGTCAGGTGGAGGTGCTCCCTTCGGCACAGTGCCATGCCAACTTCGCATTTTTTCATGATCCCGAAGAACCGCTTACGCTCAGCTTCCTCGATAATTCGAGCGGCGAACCGGATACCTGGTACTGGGATTTCGGCGACGGAAATTCTTCCATGGAGCAAAACCCAGCACATACCTTCGATTCGGAAGGTATTTATGATATTTGCCTCACCATTACCAACCAAAATACAGGCTGCCAGGATACGTACTGCGAAATGGTGATGGTATACCACGACCTGCCCTGCGCCTCATTTTTCGAAAGTTTCGAAATGGCAGTCGATCCTTATACCTACCAGTTTGTGGATCAATCGCTGGGAAACATCAACATCTGGGAATGGGATTTCGGCGACGGCACCACATCGGTGCATCAAAACCCGGCGCACAGCTATTACGAAAACGGCGTATACGATGTATGCCTGACAGTGTCGAACGAAGAAGGAACCTGCTTCGACGAGTTTTGTGAAACCCTCTATGTAGGCATCACTCCTGAATGTATGGCCGATTTCTATTTTGTTCAGGATTCGCTCAATTCGTTCAAGTTCCACTTTGCCGATGCTTCCACTGGTGACATCGACAATTGGGAATGGGATTTCGGCGACGGAAATGTCGCATCAACAGAAAATCCCACACACACCTATATGCAGGAGGGTGTTTATTTTGTTTGTCTGAGCATCAGCAACGACGAAGGCACCTGCAGCGACGTTTTCTGCAAGGAGGTGATCGTATCGGGCGACCTGCCGTGCCAGGCGGAATTCAATCACTATGTGATGCCTGAAAATCCGTTGAAAGTGCAGTTCATCGATCTTTCAACAGGCGATCTTGATGTCTGGATCTGGGATTTCGGTGATGGCCACACCTCGTTCGAAGCCAACCCCACGCATGAATACACCCAGGAAGGCAACTACGATGTGTGCCTGCACATTCTGGACATCAACTCGGGCTGTACAGATCATGTGTGCAGGAATATCGAAATAATGCACAATCCGGGTTGCAGCGCCGGATTTATTCATATGCCTTCCATGAGCAATCCGCTTAAGATACAATTCGCCGATCAGTCCACCGGCAATATTGTGGAATGGGAATGGGATTTTGGCGACGGCAATACCTCCTCACAGCGCAATCCGGTTCATACGTATGCAGATGACGGCACCTATGAGGTTTGCCTGCAGGTGACCAACGTGGTGGGAAATTGCGTGGACGTACAATGCCATGATCTTACCATTGAGGTGGAAGATCTTTGTAGCGCCGATTTCGGATATACGCAGGTTCCTGATGAGCTGTTCACCATCGCGTTTACGGATTTTTCGGAAGGAATAATGACTGACTGGCACTGGAATTTTGGCGATGGCGGCACTTCCAGCCTTCAAAACCCGGTACATCAATTTGCCGACACAGGAACTTACCTGGTAAGTCTCACCATTCAAAATCCCGATTCGCTGGCCTGGTGTTATCATTCGATAAATAAGACAGTGGAAGTATCCGGGCCGGCACTGGAATGCACGGCCGGTTTTATGGCGCAACCCGATTCAGGCATCAACCAGCCATACCTGTATCACTTCACGGATCTCTCTACAGGCGATCCCGATACCTGGCTCTGGGATTTTGGCGATGGCACCACCTCCACCGCCCAACACCCGTCGCATCAATTTGCCGAAGCGGGAACCTATGAAGTTTCCCTTCTGGTCACCAAATATAATCCTTACGGAGAGGACTGCACAGATTCGCTAATGCAGCAAATCGCCATGCCCGCGTATTTTCACTACGGCGGGTTTGTATACGCAGGCAACTATCCCATTAACAATCCCTCCCATCAGGGAGATACGGCTGAAGTGTTTCTTTATCGCTACCGCAATAACGCAGTAACTCCGGTAGATACCGCAAAGTTTACGGAGCTGGGGTATTTCTTTGCCCTGTATCTTCTTGAAGATCATTACCTGATCAAAACCCGGCTTACCTCCGGTTCAGCCAATGCGGGCAACTATTTTCCTGCATATTACGGTGACCGCCTTACCTGGGAAGATGCCGGGATTCTACACCTTGCCGATTCAAGCCATTACCATCTCGATATTCACCTTACCCAAACTTCCGGTTCCGCATCCGGCAACGGAAGCATCAGCGGGTCGATCAGCCAGCACAGGTTCTGGCAAAGCCCGGCCGTTTCGCCGGCAGCCGATGCCGAAATCCTGCTCCTTGACTACAACAACGATCCGCTGAAATATGTATATTCCAACCCTGACGGTTCCTTCCAGTTTGGTGATCTGCCTTACGGAACCTACTGGCTGGTTGCCGATGCAACAGGTATGTTCAGCCAGCCGGTACAGGTGATACTCAGCGAAAACGATCCTTCGGCAGGTGGCATCCAGCTCGAGATGTACAGCGAGGACCTCACCGGGCTGCACGAACCTGCAAAGCTTACCGAAAGCATCCGCATATTCCCGAATCCTGCAACGGATGTACTGTTCATCGAACTGAATGCGCAGACTGCCGGTCCCGTACAGATCGAACTGGTGGATCCTGCCGGACAAACCGCACTGAAATCAAATTACCAAATCTCGCAGGGAATCAACCGCGTACGACTGAATATTTCACACCTCAGCAAAGGTATATACATCGTACGGATTCATCCTGCAACGAAACAAGTGTTCCGCCCGGAAAAATTTCTTAAATAATTCAATTTTTTTTTCTGTTTCAGGCAACCCTCGGATTTTTTGTGGTCTTGGTATTGGAATCTGGTTTTATTAACCAACATTTTAGTTTATTCGTTCTTTCATTAATGCTTTACACGCTACACGTTTTTACATATGACTGCTTGTGTAAGTTGGTTAACTTGTAAACGCAAAAACAAATAGCTCACTTACGCCGGCGGAGGAAACCTTCCGGTTGCTTTTAATAAAGCTTGTTAGCTGCCACTTCGCTCAATTGCTAATACTTTTTCAACTGCTTATACTTTTATACTCACAATCAGCAATTTTGGTGAAGGTCCTTCCCGGCGTTTTTTTATGACTTGTAATACTCTTTTGCAATACACACTCTTTTGTTTCTGCGTTTTAGCAATACATTCAACCAGGGCCTTCTTTTCATTAGGTTTTTTAGCAAAGGGCAATTTCCTCCGGGGAAATTGCCCTTTGTCAGTTTTTTGGAACAGATCCGGCAGCGCACCTGTTGATTGCACGCTGTGAAGTGAAGGATACTCAGGATTTGTAATGCGTGTACAATGATTTGGTAAATGCCGCCACATATCCCAGCAAAATGGCTGCAATGCTGATCTTTGCAATCAGGCAGTACCTGGTGCAGTAGAAGGTTTCGTCGGCACCAAAGAAACATGAAATACAGCCGAACAACGTAAGCCCCACCCACATGAAAAACATCAGCAACGGCAGGATGAGCGAATATTTCAGGATAATTGTTTTCATCATTCCTCCTTTTTTAACCGTTTAACAACCGCCTGCTTCTTTGGCAGAACCGCCATGGTTCAGCTTATCAAGATCCTTGTCGTACTCGAGCGGATAAGTAAGCTCCCATTTTTTCCAGCCTCCATCAAGGTATTTTACGTTTGTGTAGCCGAGCCTGTTGAGCGATTCGGCAGCCACCACTGAGCGCTTTCCTTTTTTGCAATACACGATAATTTCGTCTTCTTTCTGCGGTGTGTATGACATCTGGTTTTTCCAGAATTCATGGCTTTCCATTTTAAAGATCAGCACACCACCCGGTGCATTTACCGAGCCGGGAATGAATCCGGGATAATGCTCCTGGGACTCGCGAACATCAAGCAGGTAAAACATCTCCAAATCATCGATCTTTGTCTTGAGTTCCTCCACGGTAATGGTGGTAAGATTTCGCTGAACATCGGCTACCCATTCATCGGCGGTGGCATATTGCTTTTCCTTGCTGCACGACGAAATCACAATCATCAGCATCACCGGGATCGCAAATAAAATCTTCTGCTTTTTCATTGAATTTAAATTTAAGTTTTCGATTTCTGATTTAATCAAGCCACGGGTTGCCGTACTTTTTTCTGCTTTTCTTTCTTTTCGACAGGCTTGATGAGCGTACGTGAACCGGCAAGGATCTCCTGCTCTATGTGGCGGGTTTCCGCTTCTTCCACTTCTTCCCATCCGGTGACCATGGCCCGCAGATTAGAGGTTGGTGTACGTCCTGTGGTGATCAGGTAGAGGTGCACGATTACAAAGGCCACCAGCACAAAAGCACCGAGCGTATGGAGTGCCGCAATGGTTTCGAGGCTCGAAAGCTCGATACCCTGTACCGGATAATGAAAAAAATAATACAAAAATCCGGTGATAAACATGACAGGAAAAACCAGCACCTTGAGGCCGGCATAGACGATGCGCTGCAGCGGATTAAGTTTGCTCAGCAGGGATTTGCCGGCAGGATGGGGTGCGTTTTTAAAAATCCCCGACAGGTAAAACTCCATCTGAGCTTTCAGATTTTTGCTTGTAGGCAGGTACTGCCGCCACTCGCCGGTGGTAACATGCCAGAAGATGGTAAAAACGGTGAGTACCAGAAAAGACCAGGCAGAGACGTTATGGATTTGCACAGCACGTTGAAAACCAAGCAACGAATACGAGCTGTGAATTTCGAAGCCGGTAATCATGAGCACGAAAACCAGCACGGCCTGCGACCAGTGCCAGAAGCGTTCGTAGCCTTTATACAGATATACTTTTTTCATGATTTCTAATTGTTTAAATACTTGTTCATTTTGCATTTTCTTCCCGAAATCACCCGGCAGGTAGCATGCACCATAACGCCGAGGATGGAAAAGGCAATAAGCAGGATGCCAAAAATTTCAACCCCTGCTTTGTAATCCCTTCCCGGCAGGTAGAAATCCTTCAGCGAAGCCAGACGTCCACCCTCCCGGGTATGGCAGTCGGCACATTGCAGCGACTGCTCCTTAGGGGCCACCTGATGATTGAGCGGCCAGTACATTTCCGTTTCCACAAAATCATAATGCCCGCTAAAGGGCAGGCCTACGTAATCCATGCCCTGCTGCGAAGCTTCAATCCAGTCGAAATCCTTCCAGTAAGCCCCTTCGCCTTTCCGTGGTGCATAAAGCTTCGGCTGAATAAGGGTTTTGTGTACGGTGTCGTAAACCTGCTTACCACGATGCACTTTCACCGGCCAGATTTTGGAAGGCTGAATGCTTTTTTTGCAGAGCCCTTTGTCCATGTAGGCTCCGTCGAGCGAATTCATCTGCACGGGAATGCTTTCGATTTTATCCTCGATCAGTTGATGATTGGCAATGCCATTGAACCAGTAGTACTCCGGCACCACATGATCGTCCCAGATGAAGGTGCCTTTTATGGCCAGATATTTATGGTTGCCGTAAGCATCATCCTCATGCTTCGGGTGCCCGTGTTCATCAAGTTCGCCGGCAGTGGACCAGTCCCAGATCATTTTGGTGGCACCGGCCTTGGCATAATAAGGGATATGGCAGGTCTGGCAGGCGATGCGGCAGATGTGATCGTTGAGGATCTGATCGTCGTGGGGCTTTTCGGTATGACACTGCTCACAGGTGACGCGGTTTTTATTTTCTGATGATAAGGCATATAGTTTGCCGGTGAGGTTGTGGTGTTCGGTCACATGGCACTCGATTTCGCGCGAGCAATCGAGCATGGCCTTATCCAGGTCACCGTGTTTCACGTTATTTCCGCCGCCGCCCCAAAAATGGCATACACCGCAGTTTTCTTTCCTGGGTGATCCTACATTTCGTGCCACATATGCCAGATCCACATGTGCAGCCGGGTAGCCGGCAGCGCCCTGTCCTTTTTCGTAAGTATCGGTTTGATCATGGCACACCAGGCAGTCGATATTGGTGGGTTCGTTAAAATCGAAACTCTTATCGGACCAGCCGTACCCGATATGGCAACGGGTACAGGTTTGTTCGCTTCCAGAAATCCCGATACAGAAATTGTTCAGGATGTTCTTCTTCCCCAGCGAAATCACACCCTTTCCCTCGAGTACTTCATCGCGCTCCCAATTCCAGTGCGGGGTTTTCATGATTTCATGATGACGTTCGTTGTGGCAGCCAAGACAAGCTTCGGTAACCTTATGAGCATTTTCAAATTCCTGTTGCAGTTCTTCAAACCTTGAGTGATCAACCACTTCTCCCACTTGACGGTCGGCTTTAAATACGTAATTCTGCAGTTTGATCTTCTTTTCCGGTAGGCCGATCTCATCTTCATCATCCTGAATACCAAGCAAGGTGATGATAAATATGGGCAGGAATAAAGCCAGAAACAGGATGGCGAATTTTTTCATAAGCAAAGCACGTTTTTTATGTCTCTTTTTCTTTTGTTACAAAACTAACAAGACCAAAAGTGGCAGCGGGCAAGAAAAGATTGATCTGCAACTACACCCGAATTGATGTGGATCAATTTATCTCCCTCACTTCTCCAGGTTTAATATTGACATGTTTATTACTTTTGCTTACGTTAACCGTAGATTAATACATGTATGACTGAGAGACTCATCACAAAAACCTGCACGGTAGACAAATCGCATTGTCGCTGTTTTGAAGCGCTGACAGACGAGCAGCGTGAAATGATCGAGAAAAAGCAGGTGGAAGTCCGCTACAAGAAAGGCGAAATCATTACCAAATACGGCGCCTTTGCCACACATGTGATTTTGCTGTGCGAAGGACTGGTAAAAGTGTATCTTGAAGACAATGACGAAACCCTGATCCTGAAAATTATCGGCCCGAAGAGCCTGATCGGCCTGTCGGCATTATCAGATGAAGGGGAAACCTTCAGGTATACCGCAGCAGCGTACGAGGATTCGGTGGCAAAGCTGATCGACATCAATACCTTTAAATACCTGATCAGGGAAAATGGCATATTTGCCTCAAAAGTCATCAATATTTTAAGTGAGAACGCACATCAGATCAACAACAGGTTTTTCTTTATGACCCACAGGCAGTCGTACGGCAGGCTTGCCGATCTGCTGCTTTGCCTTTCGGGAAACATTTTCAAAGCACCAAAGTTCGACCTGATGCTTACGCGAAAAGAACTTGCAGAACTGGCAGGCATGTCCACTGAAAATGTGGTTCGTGTATTGAAAAGTTTCCAGAAAGACGGCCTGATCGAAATTCAGGGAAAATCGTTCATTATTACCGATCCTGACGGATTGCGCAGGCTTTGCAGTGTAGGGTGATTTCCTGATGTGGCATTTGCCTGAAATGTATTAACTTTACCCTAAAAATTTCTGCCATGAAGCACACCATCTGCCTGTTCGTTTTTCTGTTCCTGGTTACAGCAGCCTTTCCACAGCAAAGTCCTTACAACATGGTTCCCGACTGGGAATCGGCACCAAATAGCCACGTAGCCACCGGCCTCGCACTTGCCGACATTAACGGTGACGGCTGGAAAGATCTCATTGCCGCCAATGGCAACGACATCTACCGCCAACACCTGGTGGTGTATTACAACAATGGCGACGGCACCTTTCCGCTTTCACCCTCCTGGAGTTCCGACGACATCGATTATCACGGGCATTGTGCCGTGGGCGATATCGATAAGGATGGTTGGATGGACATAGCGGTTTCGGTGTACATCGGGCCGGCAGGATTTTCAGAACCGGGCAAGGTGAAAGTGTATTACAACACCGGCGGCGAACTCGAAGCCACTCCCTCATTCGAAAGCATTGAATTCTATACCTTCAGTTGTGCGCTCGGCGATGCCGATGCCGACGGCGACCTCGACCTGGCGGTGGCAGCCAGTGAATCGTACGGCGATATCTGGGACTACGGAAAGGTATTTTTAAATAACAACGGTCAGTTCAACGAAACACCGGATTGGGAAACTTCCAACCTGATGGGCGCCATGGATGTGGAATTCGGCGACATGGACAGCAACGGCTTTCTCGATCTGGTATTTATCTGTAACGAATACCCGAATGCCATTTATCTGGCAGACAATACCGGTGTGATCGATACTGATCCCGACTGGCAGTCGTCGGAGTCCATCACCTACAACAATTCGGTAGACATCGGTTACTTTGGCGACGGTGGCTTTCCCGGGTTTGTCACCACCGGCAACGACCAACTTGGCGGCGACGGCAGGGTGAGGTTTTACGAATTTGCCTTCGGAGTGCCTGCCAACAGCGCGGCCGATTATACCTCACCTCCCGTGGGGTATGGCTCGGGTGTGTTTCTGTGCGATGTAACCCGCGACGGCAACCTTGACCTGATCTACGGCGGCTGGTGGCATCCGGTGGAGATCATCGAAGGGACCGGAACCTCGTTCGAAAACAGCACAGCATACACCTCCTCCACAAGTTCGGTGGTAGAAGCCATCCAGTTGGCCGATCTTGGAAAGGAATCCATCGTTCCGCTGTTCGACACCATTACAGACGTTCCCGACCAGTCGAAAGCCATCCGGCTGAAAGCCCAAACCACCGAACGCATTATTAATATTTATAAAAACGGCAATTTGCTCGATCCGGGATCATATTGCCATGTGCCGAACAAAAACTGGATCAGCTTTGCAGAGCCTTTATCTCCGTGGGATACCCTGATCGTGGAGTACGAACACAGCGCCGATCCTGACATGGTGATCACCAACTGGGACAGTTCAAAGGGCAATTATATTTTTTACAATACCAATGTTTCTACCGAAATTTCTTCTTTGCCGGATGTTACGAAT
>JBKHBQ010000359.1:0-2888 GCA_046542305.1 Bacteroidales bacterium | reverse complement strand
CGGAAAACAGCCATGGATAAAGCCGCCGTCACCAATTGGATAAAGATGCGTGCCCGCGAACTGGGTTTCGAAGAGGTTGGCGTGGCACGGGCAGACTTCCTTGAGGAGTACGCTCCACGGCTGGAACAGTGGTTGCTGAAGGGAATGCATGGCGAAATGGCCTACATGGCAAATCATTTCGAAAAGCGTCTTGATCCGCGAAAGCTCATGCCCGGCGCCAAATCGGTGGTAGTGCTGCTGCTCAATTATTTTCCCGAAAAGGAAATACCGCATGATAATAATTATGTGCTGTCGAAGTATGCCTATGGCACAGATTATCACTTTGTGATCAAGGACAAGCTAAAAACCATCATCGCGGAGCTGAAGGAAAAAACCGGCGACATCCATATCCGCCCGTTTGTGGATTCGGCACCGGTATTTGAGCGTGCCTGGGCCGAAAAGGCCGGGCTTGGCTGGACCGGAAAGAACACAAATTTTATCATCCCGAAAAAGGGCTCGTTTTATTTCCTTTCGGAGATCATCACCGATCTGGAACTGGAATACGACCGCCCGAAAATCACCGATCTGTGCGGCGCCTGCCGCAACTGCATCGATGCCTGCCCCACGGGAGCCATTGTAGATGCCGGCGTGGTGGATGCCCGTAAATGCATTTCCTACCTTACCATCGAACTGAAAAATGAAATCCCTGAAGAATTCAGCGGGCAATTCCGCAACCGCATCTTCGGCTGCGACATCTGCCAGGATGTTTGTCCGTGGACAAGATTTTCAATGGCGCACAGCGAGCCGAAATTCAAACCCGCGGATACACTGAAGCAAATGACAAAACAGGACTGGGAGGAACTCAGTGAGGAACAATTCAGGGAAATATTCAGGAGATCCGCCGTAAAACGCACCAAATACCGTGGCCTGATGCGGAATATCAGATTTGCGAAGAAAAAATAGCTCACCCGCTCATCTGTCTTTTTTCTTTATAATTTATTGATTGAATTCGGCTTAAATATCCGGTGAAAAAATAAATCCATGATCTGCGTGGTATTTCCCCTATTTTTTATATCTTTCAGGATTGAATATCTCAGTTAATCATTTTAAACCTTTTGTATGAAAAGAGCATTCCCGTTGCTGATGCTGGCAGTTTGGTTCTGCTGGTTTCAGTTGCCGGCCCAGTGGATTTCCAACCCGGCCGAAAACACGCACCTGAGCAGCCTGAGCGGCGAACAGGTCCTCCCGAAAATCGCAGTCTGCGATAACGGATATGCGTACGTATCATGGTTTTCATCTGAAGAAGGAAATTATAATGTACGTCTCCAGTACCTCGACCCGGATGGCAATGCCATGTGGGCCGATAACGGGCTCCTGGTAAGTGACGAGCCCCAAATGAGCTGGCTTACCGACTGGGATCTGACCGTTGATGCCAACGGTAACGCGGTGGTAGTTTTCCAGGATATTCGCGAAGTCGACAACAACCCTGTGGCTTATTGCGTATCGCCGGAAGGAGCAATGCTTTGGGGCGAAAACGGCGTAATGCTTTCGAACAATGCCAATTTCGAGCCCAGCCCGAAGGTATGTGCCACGGATAACGGAAGTGCTGTATTTGCCTGGCAAAGCCAAGCAGCAAGCGCATCGGAAGTGCATCTGCAAAAAGTATCGCCTGCAGGAGAGTTGTTGTGGGGCAATGGCATTATTCTGTCGGGCAGTGAGAATTATACCTATCCGTTCCTCAGTCCTGCCGGCGGCGAGCAGGTGTTTCTGATATGGCACAAGGAATCGGGGCCGTTATGGGCACCCAATCGCGGTATGTACGTGCAGTTGCTCGATGCCGACGGCAATTTTATATGGGAAACGGCAGCCGAGGCTTACGCTCCTGTTCCTTCGGGTCCGGTCATCAGCCTGCAAATGTGCAGCGATGGCATGGGCGGGCTCATTTTTGCATGGTATCGCAACGACACCGGACTCCATTTTCATTCGTATGTTCAGCATATGGATGCCGAGGGGAACATGAGCATGCCCGCGGGCGGAGCGTTGGTTTCCAATTCAGCAAGCCAGAACCACATGTATCCTGCGCCGGCCTGGATGAGTGCGACGCAGGAGATCGTCGTTTTCTTCAGCGAGCAGGATATAAACCAGAACCAGCGGGGGCTGTACGCTCAGAAGTTTGATCTGGCCGGCAACAGGCAGTGGACCGACAATGGCAAGGAGTTGATCCCGCTCTCGAACAACGATTACAGCCTGATCATGGCGGCCGGTTATCCTGATAAAGCCATAAGTGTGTATGAAGCTTATGAATTCGGCAATGTATCGGATGCGAAAATTCAGGCTGTGATGCTTGATGGTGAGGGAAATTTTGTGTGGGAAGATGAATTTATCGACATGTCGACATTCCAAAGCCCGAAACTGCACCCGGTGCTTAGTCAGCATTATTTTGGCCAATGGGTGTGTGTATGGGAAGACCAGCGCAACGACGGCGGGGATATCTATGCACAAAACATCCAGCCCGATGGCACGCTCGGACCTGTGATCACTGCAACCGGGAGTTCGGGAACCGGTGCGAAAAATATCTGCCTTTATCCGAACCCTTGTGGTGACGAAGCTGTAGTAAAAGGTGATTTTCCGGAAGGTTCGTTTATCAACGTGAGTATCTACGATCCTGTCGGCCAGTTATTAAAGCAACAGCAGTTTGCCGGCGGATTAAACGCTGTGGTAAATACCTCAGGTTTAAAACCGGGAATCTATTTCTATACTATTAACCAGAACCAAAAGATGTATTCAGGAAAACTGATCAAAAAATAAAACCTGCTATGTAAATTTAAAATCATTCTGATGACCATCGGCTGAAACAGGCAGGCAGCGGTTGGTTTTCAGGCTTAAAAAAAACCGACGTTTATGAAAAA
>JBKHBQ010000065.1:0-15984 GCA_046542305.1 Bacteroidales bacterium | reverse complement strand
GGAGCAATTTTCTTCAGATCGTTCTATAGCGGTTTAAACGCCTCCTGATCAACCACGATGATAGCAACAAAAAAACAGAGGCTGATTTATTGTTAAACCAGCCTCCGTAAGTTACCCTTTGTTATTAAGGCCACCCTTTGTCATCATTCAATTATCAATTTGCTGATTGCCGAATAATTATCGGAATTCACCTTTACCAGATAAACTCCGGGGGTTAACCTGTTGATGTTTATGAAAAGTTCCTGTTTAAATGTTTTGCTGATCACTTTTTCACCCTTAATACTGAAAAATTCAACCGTCATTTGTTCTGAATGGTCGCCTATAGCTTTCAGACGCACAAATTCCGATGCAGGATTCGGATAAATCACAACCTGCCCTGCTCCGTGATGATTAATTCCTGTTGAAATAATCTCGAGATCAGTGATGACAGCAAAACTGTTCCTGAAGAATTTACCTGAAGAATTATCATACCTGAGACTGTAGGTTGCCTGTAGCTCATATTCAATGCCTGTATCCGGGCGTAACAACCTGAACATAACAGGCTGCCCTTCGGCAAAACCATCCTGTGCGGAAGTAAGCGGATCATCACCGAAAAGCGTCATGGCATGATTTTCTTCAGCACGGTTTACTTCTATAAAACCAAAAATGTTGCCTTCCTCATCAAAGGCGCCAATAAGATCATCCGGTTTGAGCTTGCTCAATGCCTTACCGGTGAAGACTACCTGTTCGGAAGCCGGCATTAGCTGTATATTTCCCCAAGGTGATTCAAGCCTTGTCGGGTGCGCGGTTGATATAGGAGTTCCTTTACTGCATGGCGGAAAATCCAGTGTTATCTGATCGAGCAATTTGATTTTATATGCCCGGCCGGGAATTAAACTTCCCAATGTATTAATGTTCATTTGCGGCCAGTATACGCCCGTGCCGATCAAATCCTGCACAAACATGATTTCATTTGAGAAATCACCAAACAATTCCGTGGCATTTACCGGGCAGGTGCTCAGTACAGGCAGGTAGTGCCATCCTTCATCAAGCTGAATTACGGTGTTGGCATAAACCGTATCGCTAATACTGAAGTCTGTTTCCGTTGTTGCTTTCAGTGCATATCCGCTGGAATTTTCAAAGTCACCGATGGAGTTAATTCCACCCTGTGGCCAATAAACCTGCGTCAGATTCTGCATGATCACCAGGTTATTTTCCATGGGTGCCATCAAACCTGTGATTTCCGGGTCAGCGGGTTGTACATAGCTCGAAAAGCTGTTCCATCCGGGATTGAAAGTGTATTGCTGACTGACAATATTTAATACCGCCTGGTTCGAAAAATCTGATTCGCATCCGTTACTCCACACCGAAGTAACGTTATAACCGTATTCTCCTGAAGTCAAACCCGGATCGGTAAAAAGTGTATCGTCCACAATTTGGGTATTGATGAGCGCGCCGTCGCGGTAAACATTGTATCCCAGCAAAGTTCTCGGTTCGTGATACGTTTTGCCGCTGGAATTGTTATGAACAATTAACTTACCGCTGAATTTATCCGGCGCCGTGTCATCGAGCCGGTTCATTGCAACCTGGCGTGATGTTGCAGGTTCTGCAAATCCGCGGATATTCCAGTTATAGTCAAGATTGGGATTGACCTCGAGCAGGGTTTGCCAGTCGCTGTTTGGCAGCCTCATCATATTTCCCTTGCCGTCGATGGCCGGGCCGGCATCCACACCCGCAGGGTAGCCGTTTTCAGTATCAACCTGATATCCAATCCACAATTCCATTTCATCCGAAATAGATACCGGTGTCTGCAGGAAAATTTCATTCCATTCACCGATCAGGGGATTTACCACCACCTGATTTACGATGAGACTGTCAGGGCCATTGATGTCACCTCCAACCCATACCTTAACGGTGTAGGTACAATTGCTTTCCCAGGGTACAAACCACACCCTGGATAAAAACTGTCCTGCGTATGGGCGGATGTCGAGTGTTTCAAATCGCTGGGCCACATCAAAGATCACCGTACCTCCACTGCCTATGCTGTTTCCGCTGGGAAGTTCATCCCAGTGCAGCCAACTTCCCTCACTTCCAACCTCGGGTTTATCCCACTGCAGCAAAACATCGGTGCCGCTCAAGGCTGCCGACAGGTTCTCAGGCGCTTTGCAACTCAACTCATCCATCACAATTTCCTGTACTGCATTTCCTGTAACATCTATATTCGACAGATAAGGATCGTATGACGGATGAGTAACCGTAAACGGATATTCGCCCGGGCTCAGCTCGAAAATTGTCGTACCCTGCACATCCGTATTTTTGGTTATTCCATCAATATTGACAATTGCATTGCTTATAAACTGATCTTCCTGATCCTTTACCAAAAAAGTGATCTGATAACCTTCCTCCATAACAATGTTGAGGTTAACCGCATTGTCGGCAATTTCAAATTGTCCCTGGTAGGTTTTTAACCCTTCATGCGCTACTGTGAAATCGTATTCACCTGGATAAAGGTCTGTGGCAGCCTGGCCATTTTGTGTATAGATGGTTTGAACCAGTGAACCGGCATAGGTTATGTTAATCTCAGCATTATCGACCGGCTGCCCCTGCTGGTCTTCCACATAAAAATCTGCCAGATATAGCTGCCCGCTGCCCGGATTATTAAACGGGATGGTAACAATTTCGGACTGTCCGGTAGAATAAACTGCCTGTACTCCTGCAACATAATCTCCGGCATCAAGCCCGATGAACATATATTCGGGCTCATCAATTCCCTCGGCAATGGGGTTTTGCATATCGTCGAGGTAAACGCTGAAGCCCTCATTGACTCTGGTTCCGCCCAGGTTGTAATTCATGTCTTCGAAGGTTACACGGGGCAGGTCAATCCCATCCCTGACCGAGGGAATGGTTCCGGTGATATTTTCACCGGCAGTACGATCAGTTTTTGAGATATATTTCAGATCTTCCGGGTTGATCTTCCTTTCGCCCACACTGATCTTATCGATACACCAGGCGCCTTCCAAGCCGTATAATGGACTATATGCCTGCCAGGCAATGCGGATATCCTGCCCGGCCCAGGGTTGCAAATCCACAAAAACCGGATAATCGTAGTTGTTGCGACCGTCGGGCAGGTCGCTGGCATTCCATGCCTCAGACCATGTTTCGCCGCCGTCGTTGGAGATTTTCACATAATAATCACTGTAAGAAGAACCATTCCGGCCGAAATACCAAAATTCAAGATTGCCGGCAGGGGCTTCAAACTCCTGGCTGATCAACCATTCGTCCTGGGGTTCTGCACTCCAGTGCACAAAAGCCTGGTAATCGCCATCCACAGGGTATGCTGTGATATCTGAAAAAATTACGGGGCCGTATTTCTGCCAGGTAAATTTCCAGTCAACACCTGGTTCCTGTACCTGCCCGTTGTTGGTAACAATGGTGTCCCACTCAGGGGGCGGATAATCGCCCTCGAAGCTTTCTGTCCAGGGTTCTCCTTCAGGTTTTGGAATCCATGTAAACAAGGCCTGGCCTGGGTACAATCCATCCGTTTCCACATTCAGGCTGTGCGGCGTCCATATCAGGTCATTCATCGGGATATTTAAAACAGTATCGGAAGTAGGCGTGAACATGAAATCATGGATTCCATAGTCCGCTTTATAAATATTAACGTGGTATTCATATTCATAGAGGTCTTGCTGTACCTGTCCCTGGATATTTGTGTAAAGCTCCAGATCTGTTTGAAATCCCCTTATGCTGATCTCTGCATCCTCAACAGGTGCCTGTTCAGGAGAATCTTCATAGAGGTTAAAAGTCACCGAGTGTTTATCAGGTGTTGGTTCTGCTGACAGGTTTAATACGAAAGGCGTAAAGTATGTGTACGGACTAGCCGCTGCCGGACTGGAAATCACCATGTGATATTCGCCTGCCGGTAAGATGACATTTTCAAATGATCCGCCGTAGGCTTGTTCTATCCAGGCATAAAGCAGAGCCGGGTTGTCCGCATCAGGACAGCGGTCGAGAATGTAGAGCGACGGGCCGTAGTAAGGGCCGGATATACTTGCCGCCAGATATGATTCTTCTTCGAGCGTAAAGCGGAAGTCCATATCATAACCATTCAATAAAGCGGCATATGGCCAGACCATAAAATTGTTGTAATCGTTGCCCGCAAACTCGGTTGTGTTTTCATAATCAACCACGGGCAATTCCAGGTAGATGGGATCATCGCAGGTAGAGCCCGGAGGCCTTGGAATACCAATGCCCTGCAGCGGAATACTATGGGTTTTGTTGGTGCCATCATTATATTCGATTACGATATTTCCGCTGATTGGCCCGGTGTGTGAGGCTACAAAATGCACGGTCAGCGGAATATTTTCGTTCCAGAACATTTGTGTATTCAACAAAGTATGATCGTAATCCAACGTGAAATCATCTTCATTATCCAGATAAATATCACTGATAGTGAGGAAATAATGGCCTGTATTTTTCACATCAATTTCGAGCGGCACTTCCGAGGGATATTCAACCCAGTATTCACCAAAGTCCCAGCTTTCAGGATCTGTAGTCAATATTGGCGGAGGTATAATTTCTATGGTAATATCATCCAGGTATGCTGCGGTGTTTGTTTCGGAATAATCAAGTTTAAAAGCTATGTATCTATCGCTGCCTGTATAATCCTCAAAAGCATACATAAAATATTCCCATGTAAAGTGCTCAGTTGTGCTATAATTTTCCAGGGGAGTGAACTGCCCATCAGGTGCATCCATGGTGCCGAGCATTAAGGCAGAGTTTGATGTGGTTCTGGTCTTGAATAATACCCGGAAATCGCTCAGGTTCACACTTTCATCTATTTTTGGAGAGATCAGCACCAGATTGGCGCTCGTATCGTTGGCCACGTTAATCGCTAACTGGTTAGGAAACGATACCGGATCGATACTTGCATTTCCAACAGTTTCAACCCTGGACCAATAGGCTGTACTTTCTTCAATTTTCGACCATCCTCCTGGCAGGTCGGGTTCTTCAACGTAATCGAAATTTTCGAAATAATCCTCCTTGATGGTTGAAACACCAATTGCAACAAAGGATGATTCGGCTGTAACGGTTTCGTCGCCCAGGGACGTGACCAGCAGATTCAGTTCATTATTTTCACCCATATTGATATTATCCGGTACATGAACAGTAGCATACACTGTATCTTTCAAGCCGGCATTCAGCGTCAGGGTTTGGTGTGACATTTCAACATCCCAGGTAGAATTTAATACCTCAAAACTGTAGGTGTCGTTTTCAGCGCCATTATTTTGAATGACGAACCCAAAGGTCCCGGAATCTCCCTGGTCAATATAAATATTGCCAGATAGATTTTCCACAGAAACCGCATAGGGTAACGGCTCAAACATGCTGAATGCATCAATCTGCCACCAGAATTCTGTTTCATCCAGGTCATCATAAAGGAAAGCAATTTGCACAGAATCTTCATTGGCAGCAAATTCAGTAATATAATATTCGAAATAGGGAAAATCGTTGTTGCCTACGGCATCACCCTGGAAATGGTCAATTGTAGTCCATTCTCCATTATCGACCCTAAGAAGGATTTCAGCAAATCCGATGCTCATAATATCGATGTAATAATGGTTTAATCCAAAAGCAACACTTTCGAGGCTGCTGCAATCGAATACCGGGCTAACCAGCAAAGCTTTGGTATGATCGCCCCACGTACTATGAATTTCAGTAAATTCACCATTAAAACTCCAATTACCATCAGGATCGGCAAGTGCAATACTGTTCCATCCGGCAGGAATGGTTTGTTGATCAAATTCCTGCTGGTAGGGAAATTCGGTAATGGTAATGGCTTCGCGCATCACCACCGTGTCAGCAATATTCTGATCTGTAACTGCAACAAAGCCGTGCTGGTCAATAAATCCCTCTGCTTCCGCAACATAAGAATATGTGCCTGCAACAATATTTTCGAACACATAATTGCCTGCAGGATTTGATGTTTCGTTAAGGGTAATAACCGCATCATTTATCACATTGCCTGCAGTATCTGCCAGGTAAAAGGTTACGGAGTAATCAGGTTCAAACACCACAATGCTGTCTATTTCCCACACAGCTTCGTAGGAAGCCTTCTGGTCAGGAAAATCTGCATTCAGTCCTACAAAAAAGATATTCTGTGATGCATAGGGGGTAATGTCGTATTCAATATATTGAAACTCTTCCCCGGTGCCAATTGACGAGGTGTACTGCTCAACCGTTTGCCAGGTAATGCCGTCGTTGCTTATACTGATTGAAACTGTCCCTCCTGCCGGAATGCTCGAGAATCTCTGGTTAATTCCCAGGGTGACCTGTCCTAAATCAGAAGCATCGATCAGCGGCGTGCTGAGTCGGGCAGAAACCTGATCGCGTGAAATATTATGTATGAATGCATGAGGAAAGGGATTAAGTGCAAATTCCCAGTTATATTCGCCCTGAAATGTCGTTGTTTGCCAGCCTACGGGTAATTGACCGGAAGAAAAATTCTCAGTAAACGGAAAATCAACAATTGTCACGATCTCTGATAAATTCACGTCTACTTCTATGTTTTGGTCAATTATCGTAACCTCTCCCCATGACGGGTAGTAGTTTTCGTGGGTGACCGCATAATCGAAAGTGCCAACAGGAACTTCAGGGAAAATATAATCGCCCGGCTCATTGCTCAAACCGTCGAGTGTAACAACGGCATTCTCCACCGGCTCGCCTGCCTGATTTTCAATAAAAAATGTGACGGTAAAAAACAGGTCGGTGCTTGTAAACTCCCATACCGGCCCTTCGGTGGTGTGGCCGTAATCATCGTGAGCTACAATTTTCCAGTAATAATTGGTGAGATAATCGAGTGTTCCGGGGTTATATATAGTTTCTTCGATACCTTCAGCAACAAGTGGCGGATCGGGTTGCGTGCCAAAATATACATCAAAAGTGAGGTCATCATCGTCGGGATCGGTGCATACCCAATACAGATCAGTATCTATTGCCTGGCCTGATGAACCATTTCCGGGTACAGGTTCTGATGGCGGATCCGGCGGCTCATTGGTAGTTGCTGCACCGCGGATGCACCGCACGCTTATCGCTATAGCTTTACTGTAACTGTTTCGCATATTTGTTGTCAGCGCATAATGCAGCCCCCGCATGATGCCATTGTCTCCTTCGTGCTGGGTTGAAGACCAGAACATGCCCATTGTGTTGAAATGACTGAAGCTGCTTCCTGCTGCATATCCGCCCGGAAGCGCAGTAAATCCGCTGCTGTTGTCGGCTCCTGTGTTGGGGGATAACCAATGCGTGGTTCCCGCTTCTTTTAAATGTCCGGCCACATCTGAGCCCCGCCAGCTCCAGCCATTCCATTCTGGGTCGCCCACAGGGTATTGGCTGTCGACCATTCCTTCCAATTGTTTCCACTCACTGTCAGTTGGTATTCGCCAGCCGGGCATGCAAATCCCCTGATCTCCCTGCGCGGTTGAATACTGCATCATTTCATCCCATTGATAAAGCCCTCCGTAAATGTCGCAGTTGGCAGGATTGTCATCCTGGCAGTATTTTTCAAAAATTCCGTTATCCGTCATTTGAACTCCCGCATCTATACGCTGGCCGATATTCAGATTTTCTGCCATCCAGCACTGGTCGCCTATCAATACGGTATTATAGACTTTGTCATCACGCGGGTCGGTAATCGGATCGCCACATGACCATCCTTTGTCTGTATCATGGCGAGATTTCACGGACTCGCTGTTGCTGTCAGAAAATATGATTTCAGGAAAATTAGACTTTTTTGATTGTCCAAATAGCAGGGGGCTGATAAACAAACTTATCAGGCTGATGATTAATAGTTGTGTTGGATTAGATTTCATAGTATACAGGTTTGGATTTAAATACAAGTACTTTAAGTTATTGTTAGTGAATGAGCTGGTAAGTATAGCAAAAACTACCCGGTTTTTCGGGTAGTTTTTGCTGATTCACAAATCAAGGAACAATTATCTGATAATCAGTTTTTGCATAATTTGTGAAGAATCCCCGGAATTGATTCTCATAAAATAAATGCCGGGTTCAAGATCGGAAATGTTCAGGCTGTTTGCGCCGTTTTTCAGCTCGGCTGTCCTGATGCATTGTCCGGTCAGATTAATGATTTCAAGCATTTCTTTTTCGGAATTAACCAATTCAACAGAAACCATGTCAGTGGCCGGGTTAGGATACACATTCACCCGGGTATTTTCGAAGGTTGATATGCCTGCGAGTCCTGCTTTAAATGAGGTAATGGCAGACAAACCCGTGTGCTCAAAATTTTCTTTGTGAGATAATGTCTGATCCCAGCCTGCTTCGAGGTTGATGGTTTCTTTGGTATGATGGGCGAAAAGCTTAAAATTCATTTGTTCTCCCTGCTGCATACCTTCAACATCCGTGGTTGTAAAATCATCACCATAAACCGAAAGCATCTGGTTTTGACCTGCACTTAATATTTGAACCATACCCGTGCAAAGACCGTGATTGTTAAATACGCCGATAAAATCGCCCTGCTCTGCGCCGATATTCTGGAGGGCTGCTCCCTGAACGGAAACCAGATGGAAGTCGGCTGTTTGTTCAACCTGCCATGGTGTTTGTGAAATAAGGCTGTTTTTTGAGGTTACACTTTTCGTGCCCGCATCAACAACGCCAAAATCAACCGTGCCGGCAGCATCCATCTTTATTACATAAGCTTTGCCGGGAATCAGAGTTTCCAGTGTATAGATATTGCCTCCCGGCCAGTAAACCAGGCCTTCAGCAAGATCGTAAGCGTAAACCAGGCTGCCTGCTACCTGTTCAAATACCGATGTTGCTCCCACCGGATTTTCGCTGAGCACAGGAAGATAATTCAATCCGGCATCCAGCCCGACGGTTTGATTTAATACAAAGGAACCTCCTACAAGTAATTGATCATCGGCATTCATTTTAATCTTATAGCCAGTGTGTGGATCCCAATCACCCAGGGTATTGAGATTTTGTCCGGGCCAGAAAAAGCCATTTTTATTCATTAAAATGACCAGTGTTTCATCGTTGATCTGCATTTCAAAAAGATCGTTCAGTGCTGTTGATTCCGGGTTTTGGTATGATGATATTAATGACCAGCCTTCCGAAAGGTCAACAATCTGCCCGGCGGACAGCATGGTGACGGTCTGCTCAACATTTTGATCAGTCACTTCGAGTTGCCCTTCATAGGTTACAAACCCAAACAGTTCTACGGAATAATCATAGGTTCCGGGTTCAACATCACCGAATACATAATCACCAGATGGATTTGTTACTTCATTGAATGTGATGGTGGCATCATCGAGCGCAGCACCATTTTCGTCTTCTACCAGAAAACTTACCTGATAGGTCGGAACCGGCTCAAAAACTGTGATGTACTGAACCTCCCACACAGTTTCATAATAGTCGGTCAGTAAAGGATAATCAGCTTCCAAAGCCAGATAAACCTGTTGTCCGGCATAGGCCGAAATATCGTATTCATGATATTGGTAGTCGTCCGGATTAAATCCTTCGTTGAATTCGGCAAGTGCATCCCAGTTTTGTCCATCAGTACTGATTAAAATTCTGTTGGCCCATCCTGTACCGTATGCATATATGCGGTGATAAAGTCCAAAAGTTGGCTGTGTAAGTTCGCTCAGGTCAATAAGTGGTGTCATCAGCCATGCATTTCTTTCCAGGTCGCCGAAATAATAGATAACCGTATGCGTAAAAGGACTTGTAAAAAAACTCCAGCCTTCGCCGGCATTAATCACGTTTTGCCAGCCCTCCGGCAATGCGCCTGCATCGAATCCTTCGGTGTAAGGGAATTCGTCAATAACAAAGGGCTGCGTCAGCACGACATCAACCTGTACGTCCTGATCGACAATCTCAACCTGACCTGTTTCTGTAATGTATTCATCCAGTTCCACAGTGTAATCATACAAACCGGGTTCAATGTTTTCGAAATCGTAATCTCCCGGATCATTGGTCGCGCCATTCAGGGTAACTATGGCATCTGTAAGCGGATTACCACCTTCGTCCTCCACGTTAAAAGTCACATTGTAACCGGATGCCGGTGCATACACGCTAACACTCTGAATTTCCCAAACTGTTTCGTAGTAATCAGGTAATAACGGTAAATCGGCTTCGAAAGCCAGATAAATTTGCCCTCCGGTATATGCGGAGATGTCATATTCATCAACCTGAAAATCATCCGGATTGAATCCTTCGGTATATTCAGCAAGCACATCCCAGTTTATGCCGTCGGTACTGATTAATATTCTGTCAGCCCAACCGGTACTGTAAGCATAAATGCGATGATAAATACTAAATGTTGCCTGGGTTAACGCACTCAGGTCAATCGCCGGAGTAATTAACCAGGCATTTCTTTCCATATCCCCAAAATAATATATCACTGTGTGGGAAAAAGGATTGGCGAAAAAACTCCAGCCCTCGCCGGCGTTTACAACATTTTGCCAGCCTGCAGGGAGTTCTCCATTCTCAAATCCTTCAGTCCATTCAAAATCTACTGCATTTGTTCTGCTGTCGGGGACAGCCATTGCTGTAGACTTTGAAAGATGCGTCAGCTTGTCTGAAAAATTTTGTGCTTGTCCCGGTAAACTACCTATTAAGATAATACCGATCATCAAGCTTACCAGATTAAAAAGTAATTGTTTCTTCATTGTGAATTGAATTTTGGTTAACAAACAATGACAAAATTAAAATAGATAGTTTTAGCAATTGTCAGTGCCAGCCGGTATTTCAACCTTAATTTGGAATACGTGCCAGCACTTATATTTGTACATGCATCCGGTTCCAAAGCCGGATTCTGTGTTAACAAAAGTTAAATTTCCTCACAATAAAGAGGTAATTCCACACAGGGTTAATAAGAGGCACAGAAAAATCCTGCCACCCCTTCGGGTTTCCAGTTCGCGTGAAGCAAATTACAATTACAACTATTGCCTTTAATGACGCACAGCAAATGCGAACTCCTCTCTGCTGCGCGCCCCGCACTCAGCGCTGCCCCGGCGGGAAGCTTTCAACAGGCTGTTGACACGCTCCTTCCACGCTTCACCCAGCCGGATTTTTTGTACCTTCGTCCGGTTCCCAGGTAGCAGGTGCGCCAGCTTGCCGGGATATCCAAATCAGATAAAGATGCAGAATATCAGATATAAAGTATTGAGGCACTGGATCAGAAGTGTGCTTAGGAAGCTTCTTCTGGCTGTTTACGACCTGCTGCCCATTATTCTGGTGATTGCCTTTTTTCAACTGGTGGTAATCCGCCAGCCTTTCCCCGACCTGGTGGAGATCCTGGCGGGGGCGTTTTTTGTGGTGGCCGGTCTTGCGCTTTTTGTGGAAGGTCTCGAAATCAGCCTTTTCCCCGTAGGTGAATCGATGGCCTACGCGCTCACCAAGAAGGGGAGCTTGTTCTGGCTGCTTTTTTTTGCCTTTGCACTGGGATTTTCCACCACCATTGCCGAACCGGCACTCATCGCCATCGCCAGTGAAGCGGGACGGATCACCGCTGGTGCGGGGCTGATCGGCAGTGAGCCTGACCATGTGAGCGACTACGTCCTCGGGCTGCGGATTACGGTGGCCATTTCGGTAGGCTGCGCCATAGTGCTGGGGGTATTCAGGATTTTGAAGGGATGGCCGCTGCACTACCTGATCATCGGCGGATACCTGCTGGTGATGCTCATGACGATTTTTGCACCCAGGGAAATCATCGGCCTGGCTTACGATGCCGGAGGCGTCACCACCTCCACGATCACCGTACCGCTGGTAACGGCGCTGGGCGTGGGGCTTTCGTCCACCATCAGGGGACGCAGTCCGCTGGTAGACGGATTCGGCCTCATTGCGCTGGCATCGCTGTTTCCGATGATCTTTGTGATGGGATACGGCACCTTTTGGTTCAATTAGACACAGGAAAAATGAATATGCTCAAAGAATTCACAGACATATTCCTGCTGACGCTGCGCGATGTGACGCCGATCCTGGCGCTGATCCTTTTTTTCCAGATTGTGGTGGTGAGGCAGCCCCTGCCCTATCTGAAAAGGGTCATCAGGGGGGCATTCTATGTGGTGTTCGGGCTGGCATTTTTTCTGCTGGGGCTTGAAAAAGCGTTGTTCCCCATCGGCGACATCATGGCTGTACAACTGGCACAGAAAGCGGGCGAAGGTTCTGCCCTTGCCCTGAACTGGCGCTCGTACTACTGGATATATATTTTTGCGGCGCTCATCGGGTTTTCCACCACCATTGCCGAACCTGCGCTGATTGCCGTCGCCATCAAGGCCAACGAGGTATCGGCAGGCACCATCAGCCAGTGGGGCCTGCGCATCACTGTGGCGCTGGGCGTGGCTTTTGCGCTTGCTCTCGGCACCTACCGCATCGTAACGGGCACGCCGCTGCACCTTTACATTCTTGCAGGCTACATTGTGGTGGTGTTGCAGTCGGTGTTTGTGCCCAAAAAACTGCTGGCGCTGGCCTACGACTCGGGCGGCGTCACTACGTCGACGGTCACCGTTCCGCTGGTGGCCGCACTGGGGCTGGGGCTATCGTCGCAGGTGCCCGGCAGCAACCCTGCCGTGGACGGATTCGGGCTGATCGCCTTTGCCAGCGTCTTCCCCATCATATCGGTGCTGGCCTATGCGCAGTTTATGCATTTAAAAAATAAAATGATTTTAAAAAAAATAAAAGGAGAAAGCGATGAAATTTAAACTGATCATGGCTTTGGTAAAGCCTCATATCACCGATAAGCTGGTAGATGCCATGAAGGATGCCGGCGCCACCGGGGCAAGCATCATTCAGGCCAGGGGCACGGGAATTCATGAAGCCAAGACCTTTTTCGGCCTCAGCATCGAAGACCAGACGGATATCGTGATCTTCCTGGTGGAAGAACACACCGTAGAGAAGCTGCTCGGCGTGATCGAAGAAGCGGGCGACTTTAAAAAGCCGGGCACGGGAATTGCCTTCGTGCTACCCATCGAACATGCCATCGGACTGGAAAGCCAGATGAAAAAATTTAAAAAACAGGCCCGGGGAGAGTATTTTTGACATCAAAATTCTAAAGCATCATGAGCTACAAAAGGAAATATCAAAGCGCCGGATCGGCTATGGACAAAAAAGTGGTGTTCATCGACGGCATGGCCACCGCAAAGGATGCGGTAAGTCTTATGCGAAGGGAAAAGGTGAATGCACTGATCGTAAACAAGCGCGACGAAACCGACGCATTCGGCATCGTGACCCTGAAAGACCTGATCAACGGGGTGATCATCCCCGACAGGACTTCGGAGGAGGTAAACGTATACGAGATCATGAACAAGCCGGTGATCAGTGTACCCGCTGACATGGATGTACGTTACGTGGCGCGCCTGCTGATGAAAACCGGCCTGCGCATCGCACCGGTGGAAGACAACGGCACCTTCGCCGGTATGATTTCCCTCACCACCATCATCCTGGACAATATTGATTTCTGATTTTTCTTCCGTTGCCGGATGTCCGGCAAGGAAACAAGTAAAAACCATGCGTTTGATCCCGGCAGGAAAACGATCAGGCAAACATTCACATGAAAAAAACTATGGTCCTGGTAAAACAAGACTAAACTAGCGCGAACTATTTTTGTTGATTCTTATTTGATGTGAGAGATGGACACAACCAACAACATACACTGGCATGCCTTAAAGCCTGAGGATGCCGCAGAAAGGCTGAACAGCAGCTTTGAAGGGCTGCCTGCAGATGAAGCAAAGGAAAGGCTGAAGAATTTCGGTCCCAACCGGATCGAAAAGCGGTCGGAAGAGGGGCCGCTGATTATTTTATGGCGGCAGATCAACAATCCGCTGATCTGGGTGCTGATCGGCTCGGGCATCCTGGCGGTGCTACTGGGCAAGGTCACCGATGGGCTGGTGGTGCTGGGCGTGGTGGTGATCAACACCATTATCGGATTTATCCAGGAATACCGGGCCGGCAAGGCCATTGAGGCGCTCAGCGAAATGATCCCCGAAAATGCGCGCGTGCTGCGCGACGGCATGCAGGTGCTGCTGCCGGTGGCGGAACTGGTGCCCGGCGATGTGGTGTTTCTGGAAGCCGGTGACCGCGTACCTGCCGACATGCGCCTGATCCAGCAAAAGAACCTCGCGGTGCAGGAAGCCGCCCTGACCGGCGAATCGGTGCCGGCACAAAAATCCATCGACCCGGTGGAGGAGGATGCCGTAATCGGCGACCGCCATAGCATGCTCTACAGCGGCACACTCATCGTAAGCGGCACGGCTAAGGCCCTCGTGGCAACCACGGGCATGGCCACGGAACTCGGCAAGATTTCCGATATGCTGGTTTCCACACCCGACCTCCAAACGCCGCTAACCCAAAAACTGGCCACCATCGGAAAATACCTGACCATCGGCATCGGGCTGCTGACACTGGTGATCCTGGTGGTGGGCGTGCTCCGCGCCACAGGAAACGGCATGGAATTTATTCAGGCACTGAAGGAAAGCCTGATCTTTGCCATCGCCCTGGCTGTGGGCGCCATCCCCGAAGGGCTGCCGGCCATCGTCACCATCGCCCTGGCCATCGGGGTGCAGCGAATGGCACGCCGCAATGCGATCATCCGCAAACTGCCAGCCGTGGAAACCCTGGGCAGCACCACGGTGATCTGTTCCGACAAAACCGGCACCCTCACCCGCAATGAGATGACCGTGAACGTGATCCATACCCCTCATCATCAGATCGAAGTAACCGGGGTGGGATACAACCTTTCGGGCGCCTTTGTGAAAAACAACGATCCGGTGAACGACCTTCCCGAAGAGATCATGGTACTGCTCAGGAGTGCGGTGCTGTGCAGCGATGCGGGCCTGAAGGCCGAAGACGGGGAGATGCGCGTGAGCGGCGATCCGACGGAAATTGCGCTACTGATCGCCGCCGGAAAAGCAGGCATGAAGGCCGGCGAGCTGGAAAAAAAATATCCGCGCCTGGATGTGATCCCCTTCGACAGCGACAACCAGTTTATGGCCACCCTGAACGAGGGCGATCCGCCAGCCATCATCATGAAAGGCGCACCGGAGATGGTCGTCAGGCGTTGTTCACAGGTTGAAGACGGTAAGCCAATACGGGCTGATGAAGTGCTTCAGAATGTGGACGTCCTGGCCGGCCGCGGCCTGCGTGTGCTGGCGGTGGCCGGGAAGCCGGCCGCAAAAGGACAGGACAAAATTCTGCCGGAAGATACCCTGGAAGGATTCACTTTCATGGGGCTTATCGCGATGATTGATCCGCCAAGGCCTGAAGCCATCGAAGCCATTCATAAATGCCACCAGGCAGGAATCGTGGTGAAGATGATCACCGGCGACCATCAGACCACGGCGCTGGCTATCGGGAAAAAGCTGGGCCTCACCGTAAATGATGATGCCATCAACGGCACCGAGCTTTCGGGAATGAGCGACGAAGCGCTCAAATCCGCCGCCACCCAAACCAATATTTTTGCCAGGGTGGCCCCCGAGCACAAGCTCCGCCTGGTGCGTGCCCTGCAGCAGGAAAACCACATTGTGGCCATGACGGGCGACGGCGTGAACGACGCGCCTTCGCTCAAGCAGTCCAACATCGGGGTAGCCATGGGCATTACAGGCACGTCGGTGTCGAAGGAATCTGCCGACATCGTGCTGGCCGACGACAATTTCGCCAGCATCGGCGCAGCAGTAGAGGAAGGCCGCCGCGTATACGACAACCTGCTGAAATCGCTGGCCTTCGTGCTGCCTACCAACCTGGGCCTGGCCTTCATCCTGATTTACGGCATCATGTTCTTCCCGTTCGTGCCCGATACGGGCGACCTGCTTCTGCCGATCCTACCCGTGCAGTTGCTCTGGATCAACCTGGTGGCGGCGGTGGCCCTGGCCCTGCCGCTGGCATTCGAAGCCAAGGAACACGACGTGATGAGACGCCCGCCAAGGAAGCCCGACGCACCCCTGTTCAACAGGTTTGTCACCTATCGTGTGGTGCTGGTGTCGCTGCTGATGACGG
>JBKHBQ010000064.1:0-15985 GCA_046542305.1 Bacteroidales bacterium | reverse complement strand
TTGAAACACCCCGGTGGATGCGTCCGCCGGGGTGTTTTTTTTATTTATTCGGGAAGGACTTATAAATAACTTTTCGATGAGCCAATCTGTCAAATTCAACTTTCATCCTGTTTCAATTTCCTGAAAATAATATCCCGATCAACAGTTTCACCGGTTTTTACAGAATCCATCGCAAGACCAAGTATCAGATCCTCATATTGTTCATCCTCTACTCCAATTACATTTCCGCCCAATTTCCTTGCTAAATCGGCCAAAATCTTATTGCTGCTTTTATCCGCTTTTATAATGATTGCTCCCATAATTTCTGATTTATTAATATTCAAAAATAACTAAAAATCTCCGATCTTTATTTCAGCGTCATAATTTTGAGATGGTATGAAAATTGAAACACCCCGGTGGATGCGTCCGCCGGGGTGTTTTGTTTTTAAATATTCGTTTATGAATTGCCAACTTCCATAGTTACCATTTGTTATTATTAGTGTCCGAAGGAAATTTCAAAAACCGGATATTGTATGGTTCTGCATAATTTTACCGGAAACAACTAATTTGGCATTTCAACCAAAACAAACTCCATTTGTTTTACACCTGATGACATCACCAACAAACCTCAAAGCTTTTCTCGACGAAAGGGCGGCATTTTACAACTCGCCGAAGTTCATCACCGGCGATCCGGTTTCGGTGCCGCATTTGTTCACCAAAAAAGAAGACATTGAAATCGCTGGGTTCCTGGCTGCCATCATAGCGTGGGGGCGCCGAAGCACCATCGTGGCCAATGCATCCCGACTGGTGCAGTGGATGGACCATGCGCCCCATCAGTTTATCCAGAATTTTACAAGCCGCGACCTCGATCCATTCAGGCATTTTGTGCACCGCACCTTTAATGGTGACGACTGCGAATACTTTATGTGGTCGCTGAAAAATATTTACCAAAACCATGGCGGACTGGAGCAGGCATTTAACAGCGAAATCGGGAAAAATTCCCATCAGGTGAAAAATGCCATCGAAAGGTTTCGGAACGTTTTTCTGGAACCCGATCACCTGCCAAGAACCGAAAAGCACCTGGCCAGCCCTGCTAAAAAGGCTTCCGCCAAACGTATCAATATGTTTCTTAGGTGGATGATCAGGAAGGATGAAAACGGTGTGGATTTCGGAATCTGGAACATCTTTTCGCCGGCACAACTCATTTGCCCCCTGGATGTGCATGTGGCAGCGGTGGCCCGAAAACTCGGACTGCTCAGGCGCAAAGCCAACGATTGGCAGGCGGCTGAAGAACTCACCGCAAACCTGAGAAAACTGGATCCGGCCGATCCGGTGAAATATGATTACGCGCTCTTCGGCATGGGCATTTTCGAAGGAATGGGTAAATCATGAAATCCGAATGACTGCTTTTTTCTTACATTTGACTTTTTGATTTAAATGAATATGTCCGCAAAACGAAATCCTAAGAGTCTGAGGCATTATTGGTACGAAGTGATATTTCATGCCGATACCAAAGCCGGTAAAACCTTCGACATTATTTTGCTGGTATCGATCCTGCTCAGCGTATTCGTGGTAATTCTCGACAGCGTAAACGAACTTCACCTGAAATACCACAGTATTTTCTTTTATGCCGAATGGTTTTTCACAATTTTGTTCACCATCGAATATGTGGTGAGGATTTACGTGAGCCGCAATCGCATTCATTATGTGCGAAGCTTTTACGGAATCATCGACCTGCTTTCCATCCTGCCGACCTACTTCAGCCTGATGCTTACCGGCAGTCATTTTCTGCTGGTGATCAGGATACTGAGACTTTTGAGGGTATTCAGGATACTGAAACTGAGCAGGTACCTGCGCGCGTCCGAAGTTTTGGCTATTTCGCTCAAGCGCAGCAGATATAAAATCACCGTTTTTTTTGAAGTGGTGCTGACCCTGGTGGTAATCATGGGCTCGCTGATGTACCTGATCGAAGGGCCCGAAAATGGTTTCACAAGCATTCCCAAAAGCATCTACTGGGCCATCGTAACCCTCACCACGGTTGGGTTTGGAGATATTACGCCACAGACCGTGCTGGGTCAGGTCTTTGCCTCGCTGATCATGATATTGGGCTATTCCATTATTGCGGTGCCTACCGGAATTATTTCGTCGGAGATGTACAAAGCCGAGAAGAAAAGCGTAATAGAAGTAGCATGCACAAACTGCAAACATACATCACACGATGCTGATGCAATGTATTGCAAAAGCTGCGGAACGGCCCTTCCCAAACAAAATCAATAAATCCGCTTGCTGCGGATTCCATCGAGGTAATTGACGATGAAGGCATCAGGAAAACCTTTGTTTCGCACGATTTCCAAATGATTGATCGCTTCGCGCAACATTTTAAACCGCCCCAGCATATAGCGGTACCAATCGCCGTCGTAGTCCAGTTGAAGCGGCAAATCAATTCCCATCCTAATTATTCTTTCCTGAAGATCCGGTAATTCCGTTTTTGAGGCTGCCACCTGAATGCAGTAGCAGGTTTTTATCATGCCGATATCGTCAGACCTGTCCTGCGTCACAGGTTTTAAGCCCAGACCCTCCTGCCTGAGTGAATCGGCAGAACTGGTCCCGCCGCTCGTTTTCTTAGCAGCACCTTCTTCGGAGGTTGATGGTGATGTGGAGTTTTTCCAGTCCTCAAGCAGCTTGTCCAGGCGCGAAAATATTGCAGACGTGTCCACACCTGGAGGCTGCTGCATTTTCTTTTCCTTCTTTTTTTCGGGAGGACGGTTGGTAACCCTAAGCTGACCTACCCCCTTCACCTCTTCACCGGCATTGTACCCGAAAGCAGCCATCACCGGGTAAACTGCGGGTTTAACCCCTGATATATCCACCCGGCCTGAGACGCGGGTTAAGGCGCCCTCGGGCAATTCTTCCCAACGGCATATTGCCATTCCTGATGCCGGATCGAATGTAAAACCTTTCACCGAACAGGATATCAGCGCTGAGCCCGGAGGAAATTTCAGGTGCAATGCTGCCTGTCCTTGAACTCCCGGATGCCGGATTTGAAAACTGAATTCCATGAGGTTATTTTTATACGCCTCTGCAGGCAGTTGCATTTCAATGTGTACAGGATTTTCAGGGATTAAAGGTTTTGAGGCCAGATCCTGCTCATCCGATTGAACAAACAATCCAACGTTTTCCTGAAAATCCAGCCCGTTATCATCATGATACTCGGTGATAACCGGATAGGTACCCCCGGTTAGTGTGTCCGCCTTTACTTTGTAGGCAATAGAAAATTCCGGCTCATTGGCCATTTGTTTCCAGTTGATAACCACAAGTCTTCCGCGGATCTCAAAACCTGCATTGGAAATATTTACCCGCTGCGGCGTAAAGCCTTCGGGCCACACCTGCAGCAATTCACCCGACGTGGTATAATTCTGCTTCTTCACGAAAGTGGTGACGAAAGTAAATACCTGCCCCTGCCCGATCAGGTCGGGATATTCAAAACGTAAACTGACAGGAGCCGGAGCTTTCCCTAAATTTTCTTTCCCTGGCCGTTCGCCGGGAGCCACACTGATGGACGCCGAAAAAGTAAACCGGTTTCCATCGATCATGATTTCACCCGGAAAAGGATAAACCGCAGCTATTTCAGTCGTAACTTTGTACCTGAGCACAAACCGAAACTTTTCCCCCTCGGGAAGTTCGGACCAGCTCAGCAGGTACTGATTTGCATCAACTTCAAGATTTACGTTTTCAGGCGGATTGCTGATGAGCGAAAACCCTTCAGGCAGTTGCTGCTTCAACCGCAGCGGCCCGGTATAATTGCCCTTGGTGACGATAAATTCCACCTGTATGTCATCGATATTTTCCACCGTGCCGGGGGCAATCACTTCCACGTCGTATTTTACGGTATCTTCCATTGATTGGCTAAAAGCAGCAGCGACATTGGCGAACCAGAAAAAGCAAAACAAAAAAGCAGGTAATATTGAAGCTTTGATCATCCGAAAAATATTTTAGGCATTTCTGCCGTAAAAATATAAAAATAAATTGCAGTGGTGGGTAAAGGTTCAGGTCACGATTTTCTTTTTGTTCACCCTTTCGCTGCGGTGCGACCATATCATCAGCAGGATAGCCCCGATCAGCGCAACAATGGCCAGGGTGAAGGTAATGGAAAACCCAAACTTTTCGAAAACAAAAATGCCGAAAAGCGGCGCAAAAACTGCCCTTACACCCGTAAGAAACAAATGAATGGATTGATAAATATCCGCCTCCTCGTCGCGGCCGAAGTACGCCGAGCCGATGTTCCAAAGCAATACCATGGTGGCGGCAAAAAAACCGTGGAAGATGATGTAAAGAATGAGGGTGTAATAAAGTTTGATGCCTGAAAAATCGGTGTAGTACGGAAAGTATTCAGTAAGCATCAGTGAAAACAGGTACAGCGCCAGCGAACTGTAGGTGATCACGCCGAATTTGCGCGGATCCATTTTTCCCAGCAACTTGCCGAAAACCGGCAGAAGAAGGATGGCCAGGATATTATATGAGTTTTTGTAAAATGCCACACTCGAATAATTTAAATCCAGCGCATTGTAAAAAAAGATCGTGATAACGGCGTATGTGAGCATAAATGCAAATCCGTACAGCATAAATCCCAGCTCAAAGTGCAGGTAAGGGCGATTTTCCTTCAGTATTCGGTACATATTCCTGATGGAATTTTTTACACCCTGAACGACAGTGGTTTTGATCTCAATGGCCTTTGGCGGGGTGTAATTGATCTTTGAAAGCAAATAAATCGAGATCATCCCCAACACCGATGCCACCGGAAAAACATACACGAATGCGTAATTATCATAATCGAGCAGCAAACCGTACAGAAAAGTGGTAACCAGCAGCATCACCTTATTGATGGAAGTAGCGTAGCTGTAGAGCTTGCCGAAATTCTGGTGGCGGTAGTTGGTTTTCAGCAGCAGGTTGATGGTTGGATTGATGACCAGTGCCGCCAGGTAATACACCAGAAAAATGGCCAGGAAGATCAGGTGATACACCGATGTGCCCTCCAGGGCTTCGGGGCTGCGCGGAAAAAAGAACAGCAGCATCAGCGGAAACCGTGTGACGATACCCACCCATCGCATGAATACCCTGCGCCGCTTGATACGTTTCAGGAATTCGTTCACAAACACCAGCAACAAAAATACCAGCATGCTGAACTGGAACAAAATCCCCAACTGGTAATTCGAGCCAAGCAGGCTTTTGATAAAAACAAATTCGTTGAGCGCCAGGATACCCAGAATGAACCCTTCGATAACAGAATACGCCAGATGCAGCCTGAATGTATGCCGTTCTTCACAACAAATATCAAGAGAAAATAATTTCACCTGCCAGCGACATTGCTAAAATTTCGCGGCAAAGATAACCGAATTGAACGGGATATGGCGTTGCAGCGCGAAATTGTCAGTTCAGGCAGTTATAATAAGCATTGCGGCACCATGAACAAAGCATGATATGGTATGTTTATTATCAAATTTAAAAGATTAAACAATGAAATTGCAAACGATCATACTGTCATTTTTTTTGCTGATGCTAACCGCCCAATTATCAGCCCAAAAAAATTTCCACGATTTTACCGTTGAAACCCTCGAAGGCGATGAACTTGATCTCGGATCGCTCGAAGGCAAAAAAGTGCTGGTGGTAAACACAGCCTCCAAATGCGGTTTCACCCCTCAGTATGAAGCCCTGCAGGATCTCTGGGTAAAATACGGAGGCGACGATTTCGTGGTCATCGGTTTTCCAGCCAACAATTTTATGAACCAGGAGCCCGGCACCGACGAAGAAATCCGATCTTTCTGCACAGAAAACTATGGCGTCACCTTTCCGATGATGTCCAAAATTTCGGTGAAGGGCGACGATATGCATCCGCTTTATGAATGGCTGACCCAGGAAGAAAAAAACGGAGTGATGGATTCGAAAGTGTCGTGGAATTTTCAAAAATATATGATCGATAAGGAAGGCAACCTCGTGGATATGGCATCGCCAAAAGAAAAACCCGACAGCGAAAAAATTGTAAACTGGATTACCCAAAAATAATCCTTAACCGGATTTTGGTGAATGCTCCCGGAATAGCATCTCTGTTGATGGTTCCGGGAGTTTTTTTTAATTTATGCGGATGAAAAGAATCGGAGCACATGTAAGTATTGCGGGTGGCGTGGAAAATGCACCCGGTAAAGCCCGTGCCATTGGGGCCGAAGCCTTTGCAATGTTTACAAAAAATCAGCGGCAATGGAATGCCAAACCATACACTCCTGAAAATATAGACCGATTTAAGAAGAATACAGAAAAATTTGGCTACAGCTATGATCACATCCTGCCGCACGACAGCTACCTGATTAACCTTGGTCATCCTGAAGATGAAGCGCTGGAAAAATCGCGACAAGCTTTTCTGGATGAAATAAGGCGGTGTGAACAGCTCGGAATCCGGATGCTCAACTTTCATCCGGGAGGACATCTCAACAAAATTTCGCCCGAAAGCTGCCTGGACCGTATTTCCGAATCCGTAAATATCGCACTGGATAAATCAGCAGGCGTTACGGCGGTGATCGAAAATACAGCCGGACAGGGAACCAACCTGGGCTTTACATTCGAGCAACTGGCCCGGATCATCCACAAAGTGGAGGATAAAACCCGCATTGGCATTTGTTTCGACACCTGCCACGGATTTGTTGCCGGCTATGACATCCGTACCGAACACGGCTATGAAGAAACTTTCAGATTATTTGATGAGATCATCGGATTGAAATACCTGAAGGGCATGCACCTGAACGATGCCAAAAAACCGCTGGGCAGCCGAGTTGACAGGCATGCCACCATCGGCACCGGAATGCTTGGAATTGAAACTTTTGAACGCATCGTAAATGATCCGCGATTTGATGAAATCCCACTCATCCTTGAAACTCCCGACGAAAGTATCTGGGCCGAAGAAATCAGGTTGCTGTACAAACTGGAAAAATAGATTTCCTGCCTCGCCGGCATATTTTTAGGGATTGACAAGGCTCCGGAAGTCACCGCCTGTAGGATTCTGGAATACGCGCAGATCAAACTCGGGAATCACCGCCAGCACATGATCGAAAATATCTGCCTGAATGGCTTCGTAATCGGCCCATGCCTGGACTTTACTAAAAACGTATATCTGAACCGGCAGCCCCAACTCTGTAGGTTGAAGGTGCCTGATGAGAAACGTCATGTCTTTATGCACTTGCGGATGGTTCATCAGGTATTCGTGAAGGTAGGCCCTGAATACCCCGATGTTGGTTTGCCGCCGGCCGTTCACCAGAAGTTCCGGATCGATATTGCGCTCCAGGTTGTATTTTTTTATCTCCAGCTCCTTGTCGGTGATGTAACGCGACAGGTATTGAATTCGGGTGAATTTCTGAAGCATTTCCTCAGTACAGAATTTAATGCTGTTCATGTCGATGTTTACCGACCGCATAATTCGCCGGCCGCCCGATTCCTCCATGCCGCGCCAATTCTTGAACGACTCGGTAAACAGCGAATAAGCGGGAATGGTGGAGATTGTCTTGTCCCAATTTTGCACCTTGATGGTCGTGAGGGTAATATCGGTCACCGTGCCATCGGCTTCGTACTTGGGCATCGAAATCCAGTCGCCAGGCCGCAGCATGTCGTTGGCAGTAAGCTGCACACCAGCCACCAGCCCCAGGATGGTATCCTTAAAAATCAGCAGGATGACAGCGGAAAACGCACCAAGTCCGCCGATAAGCAGTAGCGGGTCCTGTCCGATCATTATTGAGATCAGGGTAAGGGAGGCAATGATGTAGATCAAAATTTTTCCCACCTGGATATAGCCCTTGATCGGCCGCGTTTTGGCAATGGTGTAATGCTGATAGATATGCAGGATGGAATCCAGAAAAGCCACGGCCACCAGCATAATGATAACGATGCTGTAAATTCTGATGCCCAGCAAAATGATGTTGATCACCTCGGGATATGGCAACAGTGCGTACGGTACCAGCCAATAAAGGATGTATGCAGGAACAAGGTATGTAATGCGGTTGAAAACTTTTCGCTCGATAAGCACGTCGTCCCACTTCGACTTAGTCCGCCGGGCCATCGACTGCAATAAACGGATGATGAATTTTTTGGCGATCCTGAATACCAGATAACTAATAATGAACGCCAGCACCAGTTTGGTGAGCGACACCAGAAATTCCGTCCAGGCGGGATTGATTTCTACCGCCCCAAACCACTCAAAAAGCTTTTGGTCAATGATTTCGAACATGGCGAGGAAGATAAATTTTCACTTCGTCAACAGGATCAACAGCGTAAACCTATTCTGCAAAAGTAAAAATTTAAATGTCCGTAGTAATTATTAAATGTGGCAATTTACGGCAGCCTGGCAATTTCTTCCAGGTATTTGGAGCGCAGATAGCGGACTTCATCAAGGTCAATTTCTTCATGATAGATCCTCACATTATCGATCACGCCTGCCGGGGTGAAAAACACACCGAGCGCTGCATCGAAATTGTTGAAATCCACGTTGAGCTTCATATTGTGGGTAATCGATTCGAACACTTCCCATGTCAGCACTTCAGGAATTTCGAAATATGCCATGGCTGGCGTTTCGAGGTCCCGGTAAAGGTTTTTCTCGATTTGTTCAAGCTTGAAATATTTCCTGATCTTGATCAGCCCGTAAAAAGGTTCCATTTTCCTTGCTTTCATAAACTCGATGCCATATTGCTTGTACAGCGTTACCAGTTCGGCGATGCTTTCGTAGCCTTTCAGATCTTTTATCCTGATACAAGGAGTAAGATTGTTGAAAACCGTGATTTGCCCGGGCACCGCATCAAAAGACAGGCTGGAGTGCCGCTTCACTGACATGGTCGCCCGCACTACACTTTCGCCTGTATATTTTTTGCCGGTCACCAAAAACAGTGACATCGGATTAAGGTGATCGGGAATGGTAGTTCCATGATATCCCGGATACGGTTTCAGCGTTTCGAGCACCATTGCATTGCAGGTATCATGTTCGATTGATGAAAGAATTTCCTTTTTGGTGATGGTACCTACGGTTTCCAGAATGTTATTCCCACTCATATTAACAAATTTAGATTATTTCAATATTACCTGCCACGAAAATAACCAAATTACCCGGGCAGGTTAAAATTTCAGATTATTTAACAGATCCGTAAACAAAAGCAATAACAACCGAAAATCCGCAGGTGTTCATCTGCCGGTGAAATATTAATGCTTTATTTTGCAATGGAAAAACCAACACAGTGAATATACTTACCGTAGAAAATCTGAGTAAATCGTTCGGCGAAAAGCTGCTGTTCGAAAACATCACGTTCGGAATCGAAACCGGCCAGAAGATCGCCCTGATTGCGCGCAACGGTGCCGGAAAGAGCAGCCTGATAAAGATCATGACCGGAGAAGACCAACCCGATTCGGGGCAGGTTTCGGTAGGCAATGATGTAAGGATCTCGTACCTGCCACAAAATCCGGAAATGGATGTAAATGCAGGCATTCTCGACTATTTATTCGATACCGACAGCGAAACCGTGCAGGTGGTACGCGAATATGAAAAGCTGAATAACCCCGGCAATGAAAATGCGGCAAGGCTTCAGGAAGTGATTACACGCATGGACGAATTACAGGCCTGGAATTTCGAAGCGAAAATCAGGGAAATTCTGGGAAAGTTCGATATCAGGAACCTTGACCAGCCTGTCGGGCAGCTTTCGGGCGGGATGCGCAAAAAGGTGGCGCTGTCAAAAGCACTCATCGAAGAGGCCGATTTGCTGATCCTCGACGAACCTACCAATCACCTGGATGTGGAAATGATCGAATGGCTCGAAAACTACCTCAAACGGCAAAACCTGGCCGTGCTTGTGGTAACCCACGACCGCTATTTCCTGGACAATGTCTGCAATACAATTCTTGAGATCGACAACCAGAGCATTTACAAATACAAGGGTAACTATGCCTATTTCCTGGAAAAAAAGGCTGAACGCCAGGCCATCGAAAAAATAGAACTGGAAAAATCGCGCTCGCTTTACAGCAAGGAACTGGAATGGATGCGCCGCCAGCCACAAGCCAGGGCTACCAAAGCCAAAGCCCGCGAAGATGCTTTTTACGATCTTGAGGATAAACTCGATACCGGCCCCGACGAAAAAAGCCGCGAATTCGGGGTGAAGATGCAACGTTTGGGCGGAAAAATCCTCGAACTGAATTACATCAACAAAAGTTACGGCAATCAAAAGATCCTCCAGGATTTCTCCTACACCTTCAACCGGGGCGACCGGGTGGGCGTGATCGGAAAAAACGGCTCCGGAAAAACCACGCTGCTGCGGATCATCGTGGGAGAAATAAAACCCGATAAGGGCAGGATTGTAAAAGGACAAACAGTGGAATTCGGCTACTTCAGGCAGGACGGCATGGAACTGAAGGAGGACAAGCGAATCATTGATATCGTGAAAGAAATTGCCGAACAGGTGGAAATGAAAAAGGGTACCATGACTCCGGCACAGTTTCTTACCTACTTCAATTTCAGACCCGAAATTCACTATAACTACCATTCGATGCTGAGCGGCGGGGAAAAACGCAGACTGTACCTGTTGACTACACTGCTGCGGAATCCCAACTTTCTGATCCTCGACGAGCCCACCAACGACCTCGACATCGACACACTGAACCGGCTCGAGGAATTTCTGCAAAACTACGACGGATGCCTGATGATTGTTTCACACGACCGCTATTTTATGGATCACATGGTAGACCATATGTTTGTGTTTCGCGGCGAAGGGGATGTAAAAGATTACTGGGGTAATTATTCGGAATACCAGCGCCTGAAAAAACTGGAGGAGAAGCAGCAAAAAATCGATAAACCCAAACCTTCGCTCAAAAAAGATACACGGCAAAAAGCTGCTTCCAATAAACCTACATACAAACAAATTAAAGAATACGAGCAACTGGAGCAGGAAATCGACCAGCTTGAAAAACACAAGGCTGTCCTTATGGAAAAACTGAACCGCGGCGAGGGCACTCCTGATCAGCTACGGGAGTGGTCGGAAGAGATTGCCGGGGTGATGCAGGAAATTGATCTAAAGTCGGATCGCTGGCTTGAACTGAGCGAATTGATGAACAACAAGTGAAACTGCATTGCGAAATGCCGGAGAAAAAAAAAGGCCGCGGGGAGCGGCTCTTTTTTTGCAATCAAAATCAGATACTAACTTAAATCAATGTGGGAGAGGAATATGTAGGAAATAGTTATTTTACTTTCCACATCAGACTTATCCATTCCATCAGAAAATCAAGTACATTTTCCTGACAGGGTCCCTGATTGGCAGGTTCTTCTTTTCTCATTTTTTGAACCTGCTCAGCAATTTCGCCGGTATCAAAGGGAATATCATCGATATAGGCTTCTTCGCCGGCACAGTATACATCTGAAAACCTGCAGTCGGTATGAGTGTTGCTGATGACATCGGCACAGTAAAAAATCCCGCTTTTGTTACAATCCGCCACGCATTGTTCCCTGGTTTGCTCAGGGGCAACCGACCGGCTCATACCGGTCATCAAAAAAACAATAATCAATATTTTAAAGTAACTGCTTTCCATGTGATGTTTTACCTGCACGCCCTTTTACTAAAAGCGTACCAAAGTTTATATCTGATTGATATATTGTATTTTAAAAATAATCATGATTCTGATCAACATATAAAGTGTTCAAAATTCAAAATCAGCGTACGCTGGCGGACACTCTTTAAAAATTCTGTGCCGAACGGGCATTTTGAATTACATTTGCTCCCGTGGGGCAACAACAAAAGGCATACCTCTACGCACTCTCGGCCATCCTGCTGTGGAGCACCATCGGGTCGGCGCTAAAGCTGACGCTGGATTATATTTCGTTTGCCGAACTGCTGTTTTACGCTTCGGCCACTTCAGTGCTGGTACTGTTAGGCGCGCTGTGGACGGGAGGCAAACTCCACAAGCTTAAAAGCCTGAAAAAGCATGACCTTATCAGGGCGGCCATTCTCGGTCTGATCAATCCGTTTCTGTACTACCTGGTCCTGCTTAAGGCCTACGATCTGCTGCTGGCACAGGAAGCCGGCACACTCAACTACATCTGGCCTGTAGTGCTGGTGCTGCTTTCAATTCCACTACTTGGTCAGCATATCGGATGGCTCAGCATCCTGGCAGTGCTGATCAGTTTTGCGGGAACCGTGATCATTGGCACCCGGGGCGAAATTTTCAGCCTCAGTTTCAGCAATCCGCTGGGAACAGGCCTGGCGCTCGTAAGTGCAGTTTTCTGGGCACTCTACTGGATTTATAATATGAAGGATAAAAAAGAAGAGGTGGTAAAACTGTTTCTGAATTTCTGTTTCGGTGTTTTTTATACCCTGATCTACCTGCTCATTACAAATAGTTTCAAACCGCTGAACACTCCCGGGTTGCTCGGTTCGGTATATGCCGGGTTTTTCGAGATGGGAATTACCTATATCCTCTGGCTTAAAGCGCTTCAATTGTCGCAAACCACCGCCAGGGTTTCCAACCTTGTCTTTCTCTCCCCATTCATTTCGCTGATCTTCATCCGCTATGCGGTAGGCGAACACATCATGCTGTCGACCGTAGCCGGTCTGTTTTTGATCGTTGGAGGAATTTTGCTGCAGCGATTTGCAGGCAGCATGGAAAAATCCTCCCCGTCATCCTAATCACCGATGCGGTTTTACCTAAACTTAACGATCGGGCCTGTATGGGAATTGGTGAATTGCTTTATCTTTGTTCGGAAAATTTAATCCACGCGCATGTATCCACGAATCAGTGATCTTCTCAACGATCTGCTCGGAACCAATATCATCCTTCCTGTGCAGACCTACGGTTTTTTTGTTGCCATGGCTTTCGTGGCCGCAGGATCTATTCTCTATCTGGAACTGAAGAGAAAGGAGCGAAACGGCACCATCAAATCCCGCACAAAAAAGGTATTGGCAGGCAAACCACCATCATTGAACGAGTACATCACCACGGCTTTGCTGTATTTTGCCATCGGATATAAGATCATCGGACTGTTGCTGAACTATGGCGAAGTGGCTGAACAACCACAGGAATATTTGCTTTCGTGGAAGGGGAATTTTCTTGCAGGTGTGCTCCTGGCGGCACTGGCTGTATATCTGGTTTACCGCAAGGGCAAAAAGGAAAAACTGGATAAACCCGTGGTAAAGGAGGAGGAAATCCATCCCTATCAGTTAACGCCGGCCATTGTGCTGGTGGCGGCTTTCGCAGGAATTTTCGGCGCCAAGATGTTCGATGTGGTAGAACATCTCGACGATTTTTTCCGCGATCCGCTGGGAACGCTTTTTTCGTTCAGCGGCCTTACCTTTTACGGCGGACTCATCGTGGCAGCTTTTGCAGTGTCGTGGTATGGCGAGAAGAACAATATCCGCTGGCCTGTGATGGCCGATGCAGTGGCGCCTGCGCTGATGCTGGCCTACGCCGTGGGCCGGATCGGCTGCCAGCTTTCGGGTGACGGCTGCTGGGGCGTACCCAATCCGCATCCCCAGCCGGAATGGCTTGGTTTCCTGCCCAACTGGACCTGGAGCTTCACCTACCCGCACAATGTGATCAACGAAGGTGTGCCGATGCCCGGCTGCGACGGCAATTTCTGCCATGAACTCGCACAACCAGTCTGGCCCACCCCTTTTTACGAAACCACAATCTGCACCATTTTCTTTTTTGTGCTCTGGGGCATCAGAAAATCCATTGCAATCCCCGGAGTGCTGTTTTCAATTTACCTCATCCTGAACGGTATCGAACGGTTCTTTATCGAATTTATTCGTGTTAATATCCAGTACACCATCCTGGGTATCCGCATGACACAAGCCCAGGCCATCGCCATTTTGATTGTAGTCGTGGGAATAGCCGGTATTTTCTGGTTCAGGTACAGGTATCACCAACGCAAAAAATTACATCATGAATCAACAACTTAACCTTCAAAACCTCCTCACGCAAGTTACAGAACTAACCAAAGAGGTTGGAGCATATATCCGCAACGAAACAGGCAACCTGCAGCAAGCAGATGTGGAATCGAAAGGATTACACGGTTTTGTGACCTATGTGGATAAAAAAGCTGAAGATAAACTCATCGCGGGGCTACAGGAAATTCTGCCTGAAGCGGGTTTTATAGCCGAGGAATCCCAACCCCATAAAAGCGAAAGCCATCTCCACTGGATCATTGATCCGCTCGATGGCACTACCAATTACATTCACGGGCTGCCACTTTTTTCTGTCAGCATTGCCCTGCAGGGAAAGCACGAAACTTTGCTGGGAGTGGTTTACGAAATTAACCTCGACGAATGTTTTTCAGCAATAAAGGATCATCCGGCAACACTGAACGGAAAAAAAATCAGCGTAAGCAAACAAAAAAAACTGCACGACAGCCTGCTTGCAACAGGTTTCCCGTATTATGATTACTCGCGGCTCGATGCCTATATCGAAATATTCAAGTATCTGCTTAAGAACAGCCATGGCATCCGCCGGTTGGGATCGGCAGCCGCCGACCTGGTATACGTTGCCTGCGGCCGTTTCGAAGGGTTTTACGAATACGGGCTGAGCCCTTGGGATGTGGCCGCCGGAGCGCTCATCGTCAAACAGGCGGGCGGCGAAATCAATGATTTTATGGGAAAGGATAATTTTATTCATGGCGGCGAAATTGTTGCGACCAACGGATTGATCCACGACGAGCTAATGCAGGTGATGCAAAAATATTTTGTCGGCTAGGATTTTTTGGCTTATCATTGTATCCAACAATTAACCGTGAGCTAATGTTCCACATGCAACTTGCAAAAACAAAACACAAGAATCAACAGCCTGATCCGGTGGTAAAACCAGTGGCAGAAGATGTGAAGGAAAGTCCGGGAAGAAGTATTCTCAAGGCAATTAGCTGGAGGTTTATCGCTTCAGCTACCACGTTTTTGGTCGCTTTCATTATTTTTCGCAGGTATTCCGACAAGACGCTTCACGAAGTGCTCGAAACCGCTTCGTTTGTGACTGCCATCGAATTTATGGCGAAAATCATCCTGTACTACCTTCACGAGAGATTGTGGACCAACATCAAGTGGGGAAAATACTGGCGGCGGCAGTACTGGGCACGAAGAAGATGGCGGAAACTTTACCGTAAAATGCATGAACAACAAAACTTTAACTAACTTTGTTTGTTTCAACGGCATTCAAAAAAAATATCAACAGTGACACAATGAACAGAAGCCATTTGCTATTTATTCTTCTCCTTACGGTAATGATGCCCTGGGTGCAGGTTTCATCGCAGGAACCGGAAAATCCTTTTGCAGACGAATCCAAAACCTACCGGGTTTACACCTTTGATATTAAGGAGCAGATTGCACCACCGGTATGGCATCTGACCAAAAAATCGCTGCAAAAAGCCAGAGATACGGCGGCCGACCTGGTGCTGATCCACATGAACACCTACGGTGGCCTTATGGAATCGGCTGATTCCATCCGCACGGCCATTTTGCAAAGCGAAATCCCGGTGTGGGTTTTTATTGATAACAATGCGGCTTCTGCCGGCGCCCTCATTTCCATCGCCTGCGTCAGCATTTACATGCGCCCCGGCGCCAATATCGGGGCGGCCACCGTGGTGAACCAGACAGGCGAAGCGCTTCCGGATAAATACCAGTCGTACATGCGGTCGATGTTACGGTCAACAGCCGAAGCCCGGGGGCGCGACCCCCAAATTGCAGAAGGCATGGTAGACCCGCGCATCAGCATTCCCGGCGTTACCGACTCCGGAAAGGTAATCACCTTCACCACCAGCGAAGCTATCAAGCACGGCTTTTGCGAAGGCAGCGCCAAAAACCTGCAGGAAGTTCTCAATCTGGCCGGCATCCAGAATTACGAAATGATCCGCCACCAGCTTTCCACCACCGACCGCATCATTCGCTTTCTGATCAATCCCGTGGTTTCGGGAATCCTGATCATGATCATCATCGGCGGCATTTATTCCGGCACCTTC
>JBKHBQ010000358.1:0-2923 GCA_046542305.1 Bacteroidales bacterium | reverse complement strand
AAGAAGAAGGCGGTGCTTTTAAGCGGAAGGAAGATACCCACAGGATGGCCGATGCCAACAAAGCCTTCTCGCACTTCAGGTTTTAGTAAAACTTAATCAGCAGAAAACACAGCTAAAGCAGTATTAACAACGATGCCACAGGAATTAAAATATATCAGGAATATCGGTATCATGGCGCACATCGACGCGGGTAAAACCACGACGACGGAGCGCATACTGTATTATTCCGGCATCAATTACAAGATGGGAGAGGTGCACGACGGCGCTGCCACCATGGACTACATGGTGCAGGAGCAGGAACGCGGCATCACCATCACATCTGCTGCTACCACAGTTTTCTGGAAATACAAGGAACAACCTTACAAAATCAACATCATCGATACCCCCGGCCACGTAGATTTTACCGTAGAAGTGGAACGGTCGCTCAGGGTGCTCGATGGTGCCATTGCCATTTTCTGTGCAGTGGGTGGTGTGGAACCGCAGTCGGAAACCGTATGGCGTCAGGCTGACAAGTACAATGTTCCACGCATCAGTTTTGTAAATAAAATGGACCGTACCGGTGCCGATTACTTTGGTGTGGTAAACCAGATCAAGGAAAAGCTCGGCGCCAACCCGATACCATTGCATATCCCCATTGGCGCCGAAGATGAATTCACCGGCGTAGTGGATCTGATCAGCAACAAAGCTTACGAGTGGGATGAAACCTCCAAGGGAATGACCTTTGAAGAAGTGGAAATCCCCGAAGATATCAGGGAAACCGTGAAGGAATACCGTGCAAGCCTGATCGAAGGCGTGGCCGAAGAAAGCGATGAACTGCTCGAGAAATTCATTTCCGATCCCAACTCCATTACCGAGGACGAAATGCTGAGCGCCATCCGCAAAGCCACGCTCGAAATGCGAATTACACCGGTTTTATGCGGTGCTGCTTTCAAAAACAAAGGAATTCAGCGCCTGATGGACGCCGTGGCCTCTTTCCTGCCTTCACCTATTGAAATGCCACCTGTTGAGGGCCTCAATCCCTATACCGATAAAACCGAAACCCGCAAGCCCGATCCCGAAGAACCTTTTGCCTCCCTCGCTTTCAAAATTACCACCGATCCCTATGTTGGAAAAATCGCTTTCTTCCGTGTATATTCCGGATCTCTTGTCCCCGGAATACAGGTATTAAATACCAACACCGGAAAGAAGGAGCGCATTGCCCGCATTATGCAGATTCATGCCAACAAGCATAATCCGCTCGAAAGGATCGAAACAGGAGATATTGGCGCGCTGGTAGGTTTTAAGGAAATTCGTACGGGCGATTCGCTTTGCGCCATCGATCATCCGCTGCTACTGGAAACCATTCAGTTTCCCGAGCCGGTAATCAACATGGCCGTAGAGCCCAAAACACAGGACGACTTCGAAAAGCTGATCGAAGGGCTGAACAAACTGACGGAAGAAGATCCTACCTTCAGGGTACGTGCCGACGAAGAAACCGGGCAAACCATCATCAGCGGAATGGGCGAACTGCACCTCGATATCCTGGTCGACAGGCTCAGACGCGAATTCAATGTGGAATGCAACCGGGGCAAACCTCAGGTTGCCTACAAGGAAGCGCTCGTAAATACCATAATTCATCAGGAAGTATATAAAAAGCAAACCGGCGGAAGAGGAAAATTTGCCGATATCACATTTGAAATCGGACCTTCGGATTCCAAAGAAACTGGTTTGCAGTTTGTCGACCAGATCAAGGGCGGAAAACTTCCCAAAGAATACATCGCCGCTGTAAAAAGAGGCTTCGAAATGTCCATGATGAACGGACCATTGGCCGGATTTGCAGTGTACAATATGAAGGTGACCCTTATGGACGGATCGACACATCCGGTGGATTCCGATCAGATGGCTTTCGAAATTGCCGCAAAGATTGGTTTCAGGAATGCCGTAAAGAACATGAAGGTTACCCTGCTCGAACCCATTATGAGGCTCGAAGTTTCCACTCCCGACGATTACATCGGCGATGTTAGCAGCGATTTGAACAAGCGCCGCGGGCATCTGGAAGAGGTTTCGTCGAAGTACAATGTGCAGGTGCTTCGTGCAAAAGTGCCGCTGGCCGAAATGTTCGGTTACGTTACCACCCTGAGGTCGATCACCTCGGGACGTGCCACCTCGAGCCTGGAGTTTTCGCATTTTGCAGAACTGCCACAGGAATTGCTCGAAAAGGTTTTATATAAAATTAAAGGTTACGTAGTTAAACTGTAGAGATTAATAAAAAATCATTTAAATATTTACAAAGGTGAGTCAGAGGATAAGAATAAAGCTGAAATCATACGATCATAACCTGGTTGACAAATCAGCAGAAAAGATCGTAAAAACTGTAAAAAGTACGGGTGCTGTCGTTAGTGGTCCGATTCCACTGCCCACTAACAAAAAAATCTTCACCGTAAACCGTTCGACATTCGTTAACAAAAAGTCGCGCGAGCAGTTCGAGCTGTCGTCGTACAAAAGGCTGCTCGACATTTACAGTTCTACAACCAAGACCATCGATGCGCTGATGAAACTCGAGCTGCCCAGTGGCGTTGAAGTTGAGATCAAGGTGTAATGAATCCGTGATAAGAATAAAGAGATTTAGAGAAAATTTAACATTATCATATAATGTCTGGAATAATTGGTAAAAAAATAGGGATGACCTCGGTCTATGATGAAAACGGGAAAAACATTCCCTGCACCGTTATAGAAGCCGGTCCATGTGTGGTTACCCAGGTGAGGACCAAAGAAACTGACGGCTACGATGCCATTCAGCTTGCTTACGAGGATAAAAAGGAGAAGCACACCACCAAGGCGCTGAAAGGGCATTTTGCCAAGGCAGGCGTTTCGCCAAAGCGGATTGTAAAGGAATTCACAAGGTTCGAAGCCGGTCATCAGAAAAAATTTGGCGACACCCTCG
>JBKHBQ010000357.1:0-2929 GCA_046542305.1 Bacteroidales bacterium | reverse complement strand
ACAACAAAGATGCGGAGTTTTTTTGAAAGCGCACACCCGCCGGCTAAAAAGATTCGCCTTTTGGGGAACGGAAATCGAATAATAAAAAACGATTAACAGATAATCCCATCACGTAACACAGGGCTTTGCCACACAGCATCAGGCCGATAAAACAGGATGTGGGCTACTTTCTATTTTATCTCAAATCTGATCCCGTTCTCAATCGAGAGATCATAGGGCTTAACATCAGTAACGGGCAGGTGGTTGTAGCGGTAAGTAAATTCCAATGTAAAATAAAGCCGTTTGATGACGGCAAATTCGAAAGCCGATTCGGCAGCAATTCTGTAATCTTTGAAATTTTTGAATGCCGGCTGGTAATAGATAACCCCTGTAAAGTTCAGCCTGTTTTTAATCATCCAGTCGAAACTGATGAAACTGGTGCTGCGGATCAGTTCCTTTTTCACATTTTCCGGATCTACATTATACACTTCCCGCTCTGCCATCACTCCGGTGCTTACTTTCATGTCGAAGGTATTGTTGCTGTCGGCCAGCGCCTGTTTTTCGAAAAGCCTGTACTTTATAGCCGTGCCCGCCAGGGTTCGCGAGTTCAGGTCGATAAATTCGTCGAATTGCTGTTGTGCGAAGAATTCCCAGTCGGTACGCGCTGCAATATACCACATCCCCCGCAGGTGCACGAAGGCCTGGTTTTCGATGGTTTTTTCGGTGGCCGATTTGTTTTCATAACTTCCCACCAAAAAATAATCGAATTTATTGCCATTGTAATCCAGTCGTCCGGTTCCCTTTACGGAAGTATATTCGGTATTGCCGGCTTTTATGGCGAGAGTGGTTTTGATATTGAAGAGAAAACCTTCCTCATCGTAAAACTTTCTGAATTTCTCCGTATTGATCTGAGCCTGTGCACAATGAAACCCTGCGGTCATGATCATGATCACAGCCAGCATTCTCGTCCCGTAAAACCTCATTCCCGAATCTATTCTTTACAGTTCTTCCTCAATCGATTGTAGGCTAAATGCAAAATACAACAGGATGCCGCCAAAGATCACGGCAAGTATCCCCACAATAAATACCAGTGCCACTGCCGAGGTGAAGGGATTAAAAAACAGGATCAATCCAAAAAGGATGGTGATCATGCTGTTGATGAGCAGCATGGTTTTTCGTTTCCCCTCCAGCAGGTTTAAGGTGATGATCAGTTGCATGATGCCTAAAATTACGGCCCATATTCCGATGATGATCACAAAAACCTGCAGGCTTTGTTGTGTGTAAACCAGGATAAGAATGCCCACCAGCAGGCTCACGATCGACGAAATCATCGACGACATGTAAGGCTTATCCATTTTCATGTTTCTCACCGCGGCCACAATGCCTACGATCCCGATCACGATCAGCACGATGCCGAAGTAAATGGCGATGCTTTTGGTAGCGGTTTCGGGCACGAACAGGGCAAACAACCCGAACAACAGTGCGATAATGCCGTTGATCATCAGGGTTAACCGGTAATGTCTGAGTTTACTTTCCATAGTATTTTAATTTATGATTGAATGGCTTTTTTTATCTGCGGGATGATCTTTTCGGCTTCTTCCACTCCCAGATCGAACAAAATCTGATCGTTCTTTTTATTGAAGGCGCTAAAGCTGAACACCTTTTCAGGTTCGATCACGAAATCGCACTGCCTGAGCTGCCTGACGGATTTTCCATACAGCGAGAGGCTTACCGACCGGTCGATCACGCTGCGCCAGTTGTTGAACAAATCATCGCCTTCCATGGGTCCGTGCGAATGGACATAGGTCCCGATGAGAATGTCAGTAAGCGGCCGGATGGGTTCGATGGGCAGGTTGTTCAGGATAGAGGCATCCACATATTTTTCGCCGTTGATCTCCTGCGGTTCGAAAACCACCGGTACCGCGGCCGAGGCCATCACGGGCAAAATGCAGTCGCCGCTGCTGAATATTTCGAGGCGGCCCTTGTGCAGGTTGGTGGCTGCCACATACAGTTTTTTATTTAGCTTTTCAAAGGTGGTGAACGGCAGGTTTTTTTCCAGTAAGGTCTTCAGATATTTCAGGTTGCTGATTCCCTGAAGGCTGATGGTGGGATTGAAAATCTTGATCATGGTGCTCTGCCTGGAGATCTCCAGGATTTCGAGCGGAGAAACGCCCGCAGCATAGAATACGCCAATGATCGCTCCGATGCTTGCTCCCGAAACATATTCAGGCGAAATACCGTTTTTTTCAAGGGCGTGAAGCACACCGATCTGGCAGATGCCACGCATGCCACCACCGCAAAGAGTTATGCCGATTTTTTTTGTCATGGTCTGACAAAGATAATCACTTGAAGCGAAATGGCTTTTATCGTGTGGCAGATTGTATGATGAGATCGAGTTCTGCAGTGGCGCTTTCCCAGTTGTAATTGTCCAGCACGAAACGGTAACCGGCTTCCGCGATCTGCACTGCATATTCGCTGTTGTCGAGCAGTCGGTTGATATGTGCGGCATACTCCTGCGGGTTGCTGCCGATCAGAATTTCATGGTCCGGTCTGGCGCACAGGGCGCTGTTGGCCAGTGGTGAGGTGATACTCGGAATGCGCATGGCCATGGCTTCGAGCAGCTTGTTTTGCAGTCCTGTGCCAATTTGCATGGGTGCAATAAAAACTTTTGCAGCGGCATAGCATTCCCTGATGTCGTCAACCCAGCCGGTAACCTCCACATGTTCGGATTTCAGTGCGAGCACGCGCTTGTCAGGTGTGGCGCCTGCAAGCATCAGCCCGGCTGAGGGCCTGCTTTTCTGAACTTCGGGAAGAATTTCGCGGGCAAGAAATTCGGCGGCATTTACATTGGGCGGATATCCCATATTGCCAATGAACACCAGTTCGTATTTTTTTTTACGCTCCAGCGGCTTAAAAAAATCCGTATCTACTCCGTTGGGAATAATGTAGA
>JBKHBQ010000356.1:0-2940 GCA_046542305.1 Bacteroidales bacterium | reverse complement strand
CAAAGGTATGGCGGGCAACAGACGATAGTCGGTTAATAAATATTTGTATTCGGATACAAGCGTATATAATTTCGTTTGTAAGCGTTTGTAAACGATTAGTAGAATTTACAGGTGTAGGATCGAACTGATCATTCCAGGATTTAGTGTAAGAAATTGCATGATGATGCATGGCTTTTTTTATGCTGTTAAACCTGTTCCGGGAGTGAATAAATTGACCTAAAAACCCTGTTTATCAAGTTCTAATGAAAAATAGGACGAGGCAACTAATCGTTTTATTGATACCCGGCTGTTAGTAAAATAACAAAGGTTTTTTGCCGTTTTAATTTTGTTGTTATTTGTTTAACAGTTTAAAAAAAGAATAAGATGAGCGATTTAAAATTTAATATCAAAGCGCAAAGTGAAAGCGCAGCCAAAACCATTGTAAAAGCACGCAATTTCGAGATCGTTGTGGATGAGCCCAAGGCGCTCGGAGGAACAGATTTAGCTCCTAATCCGGTTGAATATGTGCTGGCGTCATTCGCCGGTTGCCTCAATGTGGTAGGTCATATGGTAGCACAGGAAATGGGATTCGAACTGAAGGACCTTAAAATTGAAATGGAAGGAACCCTGAATCCCGATAAACTCTTTGGAAAATGTGATAATGAACGCGCCGGATACAAAAACATCTCAATCAGGATGCTACCTGAAACAGATGCCGATGATTCCACGCTGGAAAAATGGCTGCACGAGGTGGAGTGCCGTTGTCCGGTAAGCGACAACCTGCAACATGCCACACCCGTGAGTGTTGAACTTGGAAAACATTCGATGGTCTCATAACAGATTTCATAAATTATAAGCCAAAGGCTGTCTCTCTAAAGGGACAGCCTTTTTTCGTTTGCATTTCTATTGCATTTATTGATGATAAATACTTTGGGTGAGCTTGGAGGGCTTTATCCGTTTGTAATCGGATAATTTTTTATCTTTACCCGAAAAAATGCCATCATGGAAAAATCCTGCCCTGAATGCGGCGAAACCATCATTGGCCGCGCAGATAAAAAGTTTTGCTCGGATTTGTGCCGCAATGCATGGAACAACAAGCAAAGCCGAAACAAAACCAATTACATGCGCAAGGTAAATGCGATCCTGAGCAAGAACCGCCAGATACTTAACGACCTGGTGCCACACGACAAGCACACTGTTCACAAGGATATGCTGGTAAAACGCGGATTTAATTTCGAATACTGCACCAACCTGTACACGACGAAAACCGGCAAGGTTTACTATTTTTGCTACGAAATGGGATACCTTCCCATCGAAAACGATTTTTATGCAGTGGTACGACGAGAAGAGTAGATGTGCAGAAGGGCCGGCTTGCGACGTGATGAAGAAAAATAAGGCCCGGTATCTGCTATGGAAAATACTGGCGCTGGCGCTGGCGATTTTTCCGTTTACCTCACTGGCTGCCGGCAAATTGTCGGAAAAAGCAAAAGCCTATATTCTTACCTGCGGTCCCGGCAAGCCGATGTATGCCATGTTTGGCCATACAGCCCTACAGTTTTACGACCCTGAAAACAACATTGACGAGGTGTATAATTTCGGCACCTTCGACATGAATACGCCCAATTTCTACCTGAAATTTCTTACCGGGCGGCTCGATTACACACTGAGCCGGAGCAATTACAATTACTTTGTGAGCGAATACATCTCTGACCAACGCTGGGTGTGCAGTCAGGAGGTAAAGCTGAATGTTTTGCAGTTGCAAAAGGTGTACGATTCGCTTCAGGTGGTTTACCGCCCGGAAAACAGGTACTATCGTTACGATTTCTTCAAAAACAATTGCGCCACAAAGGTATTCAACCTGTTGTTGGTTTTTGGCGGCACCCCCCGCATGATCGACAGCCTGAATATTCCTGCGGGTATCACCTGGCGGGAGGGGCTGAAAACCTACATTGCCGGCAGGGAATGGATAAATGCAGGCATCAATATGCTGCTGGGGCCGCTTGCCGACCGGCAGATCTCGCGGCTGCAATCCACCTTCCTTCCGGATTTCCTGATGCTGGAGGCAGAAAATACTGGACTGGCAGGGTTTCCGGCAATCGTCACCAACGGCAGATACTCCGCTCCCGAAGCCACGCCTCCGGATATACCCATGATCATATTCTGGATGCTTTTGATTGTGCTGGTTATCGAAGCGCTGTGGCTCAACACCAGCAAAAAGTTTTCCGATGCCATCGATATGGCGTTATTCGGGATTTCGGGCTTGCTGGGACTGCTGTTTTTGTTTTTCTGGTTCTGGAGCGACCATACCTCGCTGCATCTCAACCTGAACCTTTTTTGGGCTTTTCCGCCCAACATCCTTATGATATGGACCATCAGGACTGGAAGGCATAAATTCACCCGCATTTACCTGCTGCTGTATGCCCTGCTGCAGTTTTTCCTGCTGATCAACTGGCACAGGCTGCCGCAGGATTTCCCGCTCGAACTGATGCCTGTGACGACCTTGCTGGTGTTCCGGGCGGTGAACCGCGTGTTCCGCTTTCGCGAAAAGGAGGCAGCCATCGAAATTTCGGCCGGAGAAAACCGTTAATAAACAATCATCCTAAAAAAATCCATGATTATGAACCAACTCAGATTAATGATATTATTATTCGCCATTGCGGCAACGGGTGCAATTACCTTTTCGTCGTGCAACGATGATGACGATAACGAGCCGTTTACACCCTACCTTGGCGACTGGACCAGGGAAGCCGGAACCGACAGCACAGTCAGCGTGCAACTAATACTTAGCGAAGATATGACCTTTGCCTGGGTGCCGCTGGAGCCCCAAACCGGACACACCGCATCCACTGGATCGTACAGTGTAAGTGATAACCGGATCACCTTTTTCGATGATTCCGATTGCCCCGGTGAAGGCATCTACGATTATTCTTATCAGGATGGACAACTGAACCTGCAGATTGT
>JBKHBQ010000063.1:0-16295 GCA_046542305.1 Bacteroidales bacterium | reverse complement strand
CGGCAACCCGCCGGTTTTATTTCCTGAATGGTCAACCTCTACCAATCCCAATCCAGCCCGTACTCATCGCTGATATCCAGCGGCGGCATGGGGCCGTCCAGCGGTTTGGCATCTTTCACGTACCAGTCGAGCCAGTTGATCTGGCGGTATAAAACATCAATCTGACCCGGTTGTTTGCGGTTTCCGTGGCCTTCGCCGGGGTACTGCACCAGCCGCACTGCCGGATGGTCGTTCATCACCATGATACGGTAGAGCTCATAGCTTTGTGAAGGATGTACGCGGGTATCGTCGGCCCCGCCATAAATGAGGGTGGCGGTTTTGCTTTGGTGCGCCCAGTAAATGGGGCTTCGTTGCAGGTTCATTTCCCATTGCTCTTCGAGGGGCTTGCCGCTGTGCACGAGTAGCTCCTCGTAAGCAATGTCGGTGGTGCCGCGCTTGCTGATCACATTGCTGATGCCCACAAACATGCAAACCGCCCTGACCTTGTCGGTGTAGTAGGTGGCAAACCATGCGGATGCGTAACCGCCGTAGGAACCTCCCGCCATGCCTACCCTGTCCTTGTCGGCGCCGTATTCGGCCACCAGGTAGTCGATGCCGTCGGCCAGGTCGTCGAACTCTGTGCCTGCCGGGTCCATAAATCCTTCCATGGCAAAATCGACGCCGTAGCCTGTGCTTGCGCGGTAGTTGATGTAGGCCACCAGGTAGCCCTTGCCGGCCATCACCTGTCCGGGCGTGGAGTAGCGGCTCAGCCAGCCGTTGTCGTGATGCGATTCCGGTCCTCCGTGCACATAAAGGATGAGCGGATATTTCTGTCCTTCGCGGTAGTCCACGGGTTTGATGAGCAAGCCTTCAATATCCTGCCCGTCGCGGGCGTTGTAGCGGATCACTTCCTGTTCGCCCAAAAGTGTGTTGTCCAGTTCCGGGTTCAGGTTGGTCAGCTTTTCAGGACTGCCATTGCTGCCGGTTTTGTATATATTGGACGGGTCGTACGGCGTGTTGCCCGTGAATACAAACAGGCTGCCGTCTTCTGTAAATTCAGGCACATTAAAAATTATACCCATGGTTTCGGCGTCGAATACCATTGTTCGTTTGTTGTTTTTGATGTTGATAGCCGAAAATGTAGGATACACTCCTTCACCGGCGTAAGCATAGATTTCCGTGTTGTTTTTCCAGCCTACCCAACTCATGTGTCCCTTAAAATCTTCGGGCGTGTGGTTGGTGGTGGTTTCATCTTCGAGTGAATAGGTGAAAGCCTGGCTTACGGCGTGATCGTTAATATTGAGCGCCGAGGCAAAAGCCAGTTGCGTACCGTCGGGGCTGAACGCATAATTGCCGAGCTTGCCCTCGTTGCCAACCTTTTTTACCACTTCGCCCGATGCCAGGTTAAGGATCTGAAGCCTGCGAAACATATACTTGTGGTCGATCAGGTTTTTCTCCGAGCTGCTAAAAGCCAGGTGCTGGCCGTCGGGGCTGAATTCGAAATCCCAGACGTGGGTTCCTTTAAGCAGTTGGCGTTTTTCGTTGGTTTCAAAGTTTTCACCGAAGCTGAGGAGAAAGAGGCGGTTGTTTTTCAGGTTTTCTTCATAAAAGATAAAGCCGTATCCGCGTTCTTTGAGTTGTTGCTCCTTTTTGGTTTCTGGTTCTTTCGAAAGGTAAGCCAGGCCATTGCCGTCGGGTTTCCATCGGTAATCGCTTACGCCGTTTTCTTCATCGGTCAACTGCACCCTGTCGCCGCCGCCGGCGGGCATGGCATAAACCTGTGTTTTGCCCTCATCCGGTTTGTGGGTAAATGAAATGTACGCACCATCCGGACTGTACCGTAGCGAACCTGCCTTGAAATCTTCGGCGAAGAGTGGGGTGGACGTTTGGTTTTCGAGGTTCATCCGGTAATATTTCCGGTGTGCCGATCCCGGTTTCTCGTTGGGCCCGCGGGGGGTGAGAACCGAATAGATGATTTCGGTGCCATCCGGACTTAACTGGTGCAGGCTGCAACTTTCCAGCGAAAGGAGCCCGGCGGGTGATAGCACGGTTTGCGCAACGTTTTTCTGAAACGCCGGCATGGCAAATACGAAAATGAATGCCAGGATAATGTTGTTGGACTTTTTCATCGTTGTTATTCTTGTGTTCATAAAAGAGAAGTGGCGAAGATAAAAAAAATCAGAAGAATCCGGAGAAAAGTCAAAAATTGGTTTTTATGAAATTTATTCATACAGTGCCAATCTGCTGCACACAAGGAATTTTTATTCAATTGTCGATCGTAGCCGGATTTCAGACATCTGTGTTATACATGGTGGGAGAAGTTATTTGGAGAAAGAAAAGATGTAATCCGTTTTTTAAGAATACATCCTGTGATTCCGCAGCATCTGCTAATGAGAAATTTGGGACTGCCTGCTGCGACGAGACACCACATCAATTCACAACTGCAACATAGCCCTGTTGCTCAGTGTGCTGCGGGAAGGGTGAACCTGAAGGTGCTGCCGTGGCCTTCGCGGCTTTCGGCGCAGATGGTGCCGCCGTGTTTTTCGATGAATTCACGGCAGATGATCAGCCCGAGTCCGGTGCCGGTTTCGCGCTCGGTGCCGTAGGTTTTGAACTTTTCTTCGATTTTGAACAGCCTGACCAGGTTGCTTTCATTCATGCCGATCCCGTTGTCGCTCACCGTAACTTCAACAAAACGCTCCTGCGAAGAATTGTTCGTCAGTATCGCCGACATCATCACCTCTCCGCCGCGGGGGGTAAATTTAACCGCGTTCGAGAGCAGGTTTCTGATGATGGTGGTAAGCATATTGCGGTCGGCCATTACATTGAGATCGGGGGAGACATTGCAATTCAGGCTGATTTCTTTTTTCTGTGCCGCCGTTTTAACAAAATCCAGGTTCTCGTGGCACAGCCTTGCAAGGTTGGTCTGCTGCGGATCGAATTTCATCAGCCCCCGCTGCGATTGCGACCATGCCAGCAAATCCTTCAGCAGTGAATATGTGCTGACGGTGGCCTTGTGGATCTCGCAAATCAGGCGCTTTCGGGAATGATCATCATAACGGTCGTAATCTTCGTTTAGCAACTCCGACAATCCCATAATGGCACCGAAAGGGCTCTTGAGGTCGTGCGAAATAATGGAAAAGAATTTATCCTTGGTGGCATTGGCCTCTCTCAGTTTTTGCTCCGATTCGAGGAGTCTGGCCTGCTGGGTTTTCCGTTGTTCGATTTCCTCTTCGAGCCGGGCGAGGATTTTTTTCTTTTCGCGATAGCGTAAAAAGATCAGCACTCCGAACGATGAAACAAATACGATGGCCATGATATAAAACCATTGGTAAGCTGTGTGAAGCCTTTGTTCGTTTTCGAGGAGTTCGATTTGTGCCTGTTGCCGGGTGAGGTCGTATTTGGCCTGCATTTCGGCAATGTTGCGGCTGGTGGTTTCGCTGAACAGGCTGTCGTGCAGGTTGGAATACCGGATGTACAGATCGAGTGCCGCGCTTAAATTGCCATGACTTTTGTGCCACTGCGACAAGGCCAGGTATGCGTCCATAGTAATTTTTATCAGGCCGTTTTGTTTAGATAATTGCAGGGTTTTTTGCAGGAGTTCATATCCTGTGGTATCTTCACCCATTTCCAGATGCGCCAAAGCCATTTCATAGGTGGAGATGGCTGTGCCGTACCAGTTTTCAAGCCTGTTGTACATTGCGAGGGCTTTTTCGTAATACTGCACCGAAACGCTTATGTCGGCATTTGATTCGAAGGCCAGGTTTCCAAGGTGGTAATACAGGTTTGCTATGTTGTATTCTTCGTTTATTTCCACTGCAATATCCAGCGCCTCCTGCAGTAGTGCTTTTGCCCGCTGATAGTCGTTCAGGGCCTGAAGTGCCAGTGCTGTGGTGCGAAGCGAATAGATCAGTTGTTCCTTGTCGTTGAGCAGCCGCTTTATCTTTAGGGACTGCATGTTGTAATCGAGCGCTTTATGATGCTGATCCAGGGCAAAATACACATTGCCGATGTTGGCAAGGGCGAATGCGATGCCCATATTGTCGTCGAGATCTTCGAATAATTTCAGCGCCTTGAGGTGCATTTCCAGGGCCTGCTCGTACATATCCACCTTGCGGTAGGAAACGCCCATTTCGTTGATGATTGCGGCCTCGATCTGCCGGTCGCCGATGGTGCGTGCGATCTGTAGCCCGCGTCCGGCATAATCGAGGCCCCTGTAAGGATTTACATTGCGATATGCCGCGGTAAGTTTAAGCAGGAGACGGGCCCGCATCCGGTCGTCTTTCTCCTGATCCAGAACCTGCTCCACACTGTCGATGTAATACTGCTGACCGAACAAATCCGGTTTGCCGGTAAGGATCATAAAAGGGATCAGGCATATAAATATGCATTTTTGCGGCATAGTCCGTGATTTTGGTCTCATTGCAAAACTAATAAAAAGCTTGCAGACGTTCAGGCATGTGTGTTTTATTGACATTGTCTGATCATTTTTTCCACCAGCAATTTCACCTCTTTGATGCGAAAAGGTTTGGCAAGGTAATAATCGAAACCTTCCCGTAAAAGTTTGTCTTCATCGCCCTTTAAAACATTTGCCGTTACAGCAGCTACAGGTGTTCGTTGGTGGAAAGGGATTTTTCGCATTTCCCTGAGCAGTTCAAGACCGTTCATCTCCTTGCCCAGGTTTATATCAAGCAGGATGGCTGCGAAATCATGCTCCCGTGCAAGTTGGAGTGCTTGCGTCCCATTGGCAGCAAATTGCAGTTGGTAAGATCCCGAAAGGATATACTCAAGGTACTTTTGATGGGTGACTTCATCCTCTGCTATCAGAATTTTGTATGATCGTTTCGGCGGGGATTCCAGTTCTTCTTCCTCCTTTACGGTCACTTTCGGTTCAGGTGCGGTACTGTGCAGCGGAAGACGGACGATAAAGCACGAACCTTTTCCGGGCCGGCTTTCCAGTGTAATTTCGCCATGCATCATCTGCACCATTTTTTTAGTTACGGCAAGGCCTAAGCCGGCGCCTTCGAATTCGCGGTTGTAGCCTTCGCTGGCCTGGCGGAATCGTTCAAAAATAAATGGCTGCCGCTCGGGGGCAATGCCGATTCCGCTGTCGGTGACCCTGACCTCGGCCCAGTTATTTTGGCCATACTTCACCTTGGCGATGCTAACTTTTACAAAACCTTCGCGGGTATATTTAAATGCGTTGTCCAGCAGGTTATACAGAATTTTTTCCACATGGTTCAGGTCGCCCGCGATTTTGATGCCCGTGGCTTTTTCTTCCAGTCTGAAATGCAGCCCCTGCTCGGCGGCATGATGCGAGAAAAGCAGCTTTAGCTCATGCAGGAGTTTGTTGAGGTTGATCTCTTCAATATCCGGTTGCAAAAGATTCGATTCCAACTGCGAGAGGTCGATGAGCAGGTTGAGCGTATTGAGCAGGCGCGATCCGCCTTTGGTGATGTATGATGCCATTTCGCGCAGTTCGGGTGTGCTGATCTCCTTTTCCAGGATTCCGGCAAAGCCGAGGATGCTGTTTAGCGGAGTGCGCAGCTCGTGCGACATCTGACCCAAGAAGGTGGTTTTCAGCTTGTCGCTTTCTTCGGCTTTCTCCTTGGCCTGCATAATCTCCTTTTCCGACTGCTTTCGCACGGTGGCATTGGCGATAATCTGCCCGGTAAGCATAAAGGCATTAATGGTGTCCTCGTCCCAATGGGTTTTTCTCTCGGTGGCATCAAAGCCGATATAACCAATGAATTTCGATCCGATGATCAGGGGAATGTTGATGAAAGATTTGATTTCCAGCAGGGAGAGGATTTCGCGCATATTTTCGTTTTCGGGAGTGCCGGGGATTTCATCGAAATGTGTGATAATATAATTTCCGCTCCTGAGCGTGTCGAGGAAATCGCTGAATTCGTCGGTGTGGAAACTGTCGAGCAGGCCGCGGTGAGCTTTAAATTCCGGTTTGCAGTATTCGTGTGTCAGCAGCATGATATTTCCCGTGTCATCGGGTTGGAAAACATAGCCGCGTTCATTTCCGGTGAAGTTGCATACATATTCCAGCGCCTGCTCTATGGCTTCATCAATGCGGTGGATTTCGATTTTAATGAAATTGGAAGAGATCTGGCTGATAAACTGGATGAACTCCAAGCGGTGCTTGAGCAATTGCTCGTTTTGCAGCCGTTCGCCAATATCTCTCACCTGAAGCAGCAAAGCCTGCTGGTTGGAAAAAACGGTTCGCGTAGCCCTGATCTCTACCGGGATTTTATCTCCGGAAACGTGTAAGGCATAGGTCACGTGAAGGTCGCCACGCCCGGATTTCAGCTTTTCGAACAGGTCGGGTGCGTTTTCACGCGATTCTTCCGGCACGAGTTGCAGGTAGTGTATGCCGAGCATGTTTTCCCTGCTTATCCCGTTCAGGTGGCACCCCGATTCGTTCACATCCAGCAGGTGCCCCGATGAACTATATATGAAAATAGCATCGGGCGAATTGTCGAAAATGGTTCTGAAGTTCCGGCTGATCTCTTTTAATTCGTGGGAATACGATTCGTTTTCGAGTGCCGAGGTAAAAATGCCTGCGGCAGTTATCAGCATATTGGTTTCCGTGGAGGTCCATTCGCGGGCGTGTTCGCATTCGTCAAAGCCGATAAACCCCCACCATTCATCCTTTACAAAGATCGGCGTGAGGAAAATGGTGATGATATCCTGTGCCTCCAGAATCATCCGTTCGTTGTCAGGAAGATCCTTTACCAGGCCTTTAATGGCTTTGCCTGCCGACATCACCTTGATGAGCCTGTTGAGGCCGCTGTCGGCATAGTGAAGTTTTTTCAGATCGGGATTGTCGATTTGAGGGGTTATTCCCTCCTTTACCCATTCGTATTGCTGGCTCATGTAAAGGCCTTTTTCATCGCTGAAATTCTGGAAGATGTAAATCCTGCTTACCTTCAGATTCTTTCCGAAATGCGCCAGCACGCTGTTGATGTGATCACGCCAGTTTTCAGCGTCAAGAAAGCTGGTGGCTGCAAAGCTGACGGATTCCAGGAGCGAATCCTGCTCTGCCGTGGCCTGTTGGATTTCCCAGCTTTGTTGATGTTTTTCCTCCATTGGTATCAATCGTTTGAAATTTGCCGGCCCCTGATACCGGACTTATACCGATCTTTTTAGCTGTCAAATGTAAGCAAAATATGTTATTTCAGTATAAAATGATTTTTTCCGGTTCCAAATCAAACTTCGGTAAACCAAAAATCATTGACCGTCAATTAATATTATTTTTGCTGAAAATACTTATCGCGCTTATGACGAAAAAATCGAAAGTGTTTTCACGGAAATATGTGTTCAACGATACCTCCTTCAATACTTTGATGAAAAAAAGGATTTATCATGTGCTGCTGATTGCCAGCAAGTACGATGCATTTATCCTTGAAGACGACGGGCGGATCGACGAGCAGATTTTCAACGAATATGTTTCACTCAACCTGCGCTATCCGCCGCAGTTTATTCAGGCCAACTCCCGCGAGGAAGCCTATCAGATACTGGAAGAGGAAAATATCGATCTGATCATTTTTATGCTGAGCGCTTTCGAGGAGGGGATTTTTGTAGAGATCAAGGACACGTACCCCAACATTCCCGTAGTGCTGCTTACACCCTTTTCGCGCGAGCTGTCGTTGAAACTCGATTCGGGAAAACTCAAGGAACTCGACTATGTGTTTAGCTGGCTCGGAAATGCGGATATCCTGCTTGCCATCATCAAACTGATCGAAGACAAGATGAACGTGGACCACGACGTAACGCAGGTGGGCGTGCAGGTGATCATTCTGGTGGAGGACTCCATACGGTTTTACTCTTCGTATTTGCCCAATATCTATAAGATCATTTTCAAGCAGTCGAAAACCTTTATGACCGAAGGCCTGAACGAGCACCAGAAAATGCTGCGCATGCGAGGGCGGCCCAAGATTCTGCTGGCCACCTCGTTCGAGGAAGCCGAAGCCTTTTTTCACAAGTATAAAAACAATCTGCTGGGCGTAATTACGGATATGAGCTACAAGCGCAACGGCATCCTGGATAAGCAGGCTGGCCTGAAGTTTAGCGAAATAGTGAAGAAAGAGGATAAATACATGCCCGTTTTGCTGCAATCGTCGGATCAGGGTGTGAAAGAAATTGCCAAGCGTATCCGGGTGGGATTCATCAATAAAAACTCCAAAACGCTGTCGCTGCAGTTGCGCAATTTCATCACCCAGTATTTTGCCTTCGGCGATTTTGTGTTTGTGAATCCCGAAACCAACGAAGAGGTGATGCGTGCCGCCGACCTGAAGAGCCTGCAGGAGATTCTTTTTGATATTCCCGACGACTCGTTCCTGTATCACATCAGCAGGCATCATATTTCCAAATGGTTGCGTGCACGGGCGCTTTTCCCGCTGGCAGATCTGTTCAAGCAATTTCAGCCGGAGGATTTCGAGGATCTCGATGAGGTGAGAAGGTACCTTTATGATGCCATCGCTAAATTCAGGATGTACAAGGGGCGCGGGGTGATCGCCGAATTTCACCGCGACCAGTTCGACGAATACCTCACCTTTACCCGCATCGGCGAGGGATCCATCGGCGGCAAGGCCCGCGGGCTGGCATTCCTCGATTCGCTTATCAAGCGCAACCATCTCATCGATTATTACGACAACATCTTCATCACCATCCCGCGTACCGTGGTGCTGGGTACGGATGTTTTCGATGAATTTATGGAGGAAAACCGCCTGTACGACATCGCCCTCTCCAACCGTTCCGACCGTGAGATTTTGGAGGCTTTCGTGGCCGCACGGCTGCCCTTTCGCATTCACGAAGATTTATACACCTTCATTTCTGTCACGCGCAATCCCATCGCAATCAGATCGTCGAGCCTGCTGGAGGATTCGCATTACCAGCCGTTTGCAGGGATATATTCCACCTACATGATCCCCAACATTCCCGACGATGAGCGGCTGATGATCGAAAAACTCAGCGTGGCCATCAAGAGCGTGTATGCATCGGCATTTTATAAGGACAGCAAGGCCTACATGACTGCAACACTCAATGTGATCGACGAGGAAAAAATGGGCATCGTGCTGCAGGAAGTGTGCGGCAAGAAATACGGGCAGCGGTTTTATCCCACCATTTCGGGGGTGGCGCGTTCGGTGAATTTTTACCCCATCGAGCCCGAGCAACCCGAGGACGGCATTGCCAATGTGGCCTTCGGATTGGGAAAATACATCGTGGACGGCGGCAATACGCTGCGGTTTTCGCCCAGGTACCCAAAAAAGCTGCTCCAAATGGCCTCGCCCAATATGGCGCTCACCGAAACACAGCGGGTGTTCTACGCCCTCGACCTCAATGCCGACAGTTTCCAACCCTGCACCGACGATTCGATCAACCTGCTCAAACTGCGCGTGAAAGAAGCCGAGCAGGATGCAGACTCTCTGAAATGGGTGGCATCAACCTACGACTATCAAAGCAATATCCTGCGCGACGGGATGAATTACAGCGGTAAACGCCTGGTGACTTTTTCCAATATCCTCAAACACGAGGTGTTCCCGCTTGCTGATATTCTGAGGAATGTACTGGAGATAGGCCAACGCGAAATGAACAAGGGGATCGAGATTGAATTTGCCGTGGATCTGAATGTGGCAAAAGGACAGCCGGTGGTATTCAATTTGCTGCAGATCCGCCCAATTGTCGACAGCAACGAAACCATCGATGAAGATCTTTCCGGCATCCCCTTGGATCAAACCATTATTACTGCCCAAAATGCACTGGGCAACGGCATAGTGAAGAATATCCGCGATTTCGTGTTTGTAAAACCCGAAAGCTTCGATGCATCCAAAACCACAGAAATTGCCGAGGAAATCGGAGAGATTAACGAACGTTTTCTGGCCGAACATACCAACTACGTGCTGGTAGGTCCGGGCCGCTGGGGCTCCACCGATCCCTGGCTGGGCATCCCGGTTAAGTGGCCCCAGATCTCGGCCGCTCGTCTTATCGTGGAATCCGGCCTGAAGAACTACCGTATCGACCCCAGTCAGGGTACGCATTTCTTCCAGAACCTTACTTCCTTCAGGGTAGGATATTTCACCATCAATCCGTTTATCAACGACGGATATTACGACCTGGATTACCTTAACCGTTTCGAACCTTATTACGAGGATGAGTTCGTGAAGCATATCCGTTTCGAACATCCGGTGGTGATCAAGATCGACGGGAAGAAAAAAATCGGGGTAGTGATGAAGATGGATGCAGCTCAAGAATAATACTCTGCTGACAGCAATTGTAAGGATCGGGAATCGCTCAAATCATCCAACAAAGCATTGGTTCAGTTGTTATTAAATCCTCGTGGTTTTTATCGTTAATAAGTTAACAATAATTCACTTTTTCCTGTAAAGATGTTTACCTTTGCCGCTCTGGAATAGCAGCATAAGTGTATAACCATTAAATTGTTTTTTTGATCATATGCTCACAAATAATTTTATCAGACGACACAACGGTCCGAATCCGCAGGATATGCCTGAAATGCTTGAAATGGCAGGTGTGAAGAACCTGGACCAACTCATCGACGAAACACTGCCGCGGGCAATCCGTATGCAGGAGCCGTTGAAACTTCCCAAAGGGATCAGCGAATACGAGTACCTCACACACCTGCGGGGGCTTGCACTGAAAAATAAGCTTTACAAAACATATATCGGGCTTGGATATTACAACACTATTTTGCCAGGTGTTATCCAGCGCAATATTCTCGAAAATCCGGGCTGGTACACATCATACACCCCGTATCAGGCTGAGATTTCGCAGGGGCGGCTCGAGGCGTTGCTTAATTTCCAGACCCTGGTTTCCGACCTTACCGGAATGCCGCTGGCCAATGCTTCGCTGCTCGACGAAGGAACCGCGGCCGCCGAAGCCATGATTATGGCTTACAACTCCAGGCCCAGAGCAGCCGTAAAAGCAGGTGCCAACAAGTTTTTCATCGCCGATAACCTGTTTCCGCAAACCATCGAAGTGATCGAAACCAGGGCGCTGCCGCTCGACATCGAGATCGTTCGCGGAGATTTCCGTTCATTCAAATTTACGGAGGACATTTTCGGCGCCATCGTTCAGTACCCTGACGAAAAAGGAGCCATTCACGATTATTCGGCATTTATCCGGCAGGCGCACGAAGCCAATGCCATCGTGGCCGTTGCCGCCGATCTGCTGAGTCTTACCCTGCTAACGCCTCCCGGTGAACTCGGTGCCGACATTGCCGTTGGTTCAAGCCAGCGTTTCGGCGTTCCGATGGGATACGGCGGACCTCATGCAGGTTATTTCGCCACACGCGAGGAATTCAAGCGCAACCTCCCCGGCCGGATCATCGGCATTTCTGTAGATGCCAACGGCGATCAGGCCTTGCGCATGGCACTTCAGACACGTGAACAGCACATCAAGCGCGAACGCGCAACCTCTAATATCTGTACCGCCCAGGCTTTGCTGGCTTCTATGGCCGGAATGTTTGCCGTGTATCACGGTCCCGGCGGATTGAAAGCAATGGCCGAAGATATTCATCACCTTACCGTACTGCTCAACGAAGGGGTTACACAGCTTGGATACGATCAGCAGAACGAGTACTTCTTCGATACGCTCTACCTGGGTCTCCCCGAAAACGTCAGCATAGAAAAGCTAATGAAAATTGCCCTGGATAAGAAGATCAATTTCCGCTACGACGGGCAAAACATCGGCATCAGCCTCGATCAGACCACCAGCCGTGAGGACGTGAACCTGATCCTGGAAGTATTGGCAGAAGCTGCAGGAAAGGTGCTTCAGCTTCCTGAATCTGCGGCAGGCGATAAGATTCCCGAAACCTTACGCAGGAATTCGGATTACCTTACCGATCCGGTTTTCAACACCTATCATTCCGAAACAGAAATGATGCGGTACCTGAAGAAACTCGAGAACCGCGACCTGGCGCTGAACCGCACGATGATCCCGCTGGGATCGTGCACCATGAAGTTGAATGCTGCGGCAGAGTTGTTCTCGCTTTCATGGCCCGAGTTTGCCAACCTGCACCCGTTTGTTCCGGCCGATCAGGCCGAGGGCTACCGCGAGCTGATCTGCAATCTGGAGAAAGATCTCTGTGAGATTACCGGTTTTGCCGCCGTTTCGTTCCAGCCTAATTCGGGCGCAGCCGGTGAGTATACCGGTTTGCTGGTGATCAGGAAATACCTGGAAAGCATCGGACAGTCGCACCGTACCATCTGCCTCATTCCGTCGTCGGCGCACGGCACCAATCCGGCAAGTTCGGTGATGGCCGGCATGCAGGTAGTCGTTGTAAAGTCGGATGATCGTGGAAACGTGGACATCGACGATCTTAAAGCAAAAGCCGAAAAATACCGCGACGAACTTGCGGCACTCATGATCACCTATCCGTCCACACATGGTGTATTCGAGCAGGATGTGATCGACATCATTAAAATAATACACGAGAACGGCGGCCAGGTTTACATGGACGGCGCCAACATGAACGCACAGGTAGGGCTTACCAACCCAGCCATTGTGGGTGCCGATGTGTGCCACCTCAACCTTCATAAAACCTTTGCTATCCCTCATGGTGGCGGAGGCCCCGGGGTTGGTCCCATTGGCGTGGCTGCGCATCTGAAAGAGTTTTTGCCTTCGAATCACTTTGTGAAAACCGGCGGGGAAGATCCCATTCCGGCGGTGGCATCGGCGCCTTACGGCAGTGCCATGATCCTGCCCATTTCCTATGGATACATCAAACTGCTCGGCGGCGAAGGCCTGACCGAAGCTACGAAAATGGCCATTCTCAATGCCAATTACCTGAAGAATGCGCTGAAGGATCATTACAAGATCCTCTACACCGGCAAGAACGACCGTGTGGCACATGAATTTATCCTCGACTGCAACGAGTTTATGAAAACGGCAGGAATTAACGTGATAGATATTGCCAAGCGGCTGATGGATTACGGCTTTCACGCGCCTACGGTGGCTTTCCCTGTTCACGGCACACTGATGGTGGAACCCACCGAAAGCGAGCCGCTGGGCGAACTGAAGCGCTTTGTGGATGCCATGGTGAGCATCAGAAAAGAAATTGCTGAAATTGAAAACAGGAACGTGGATCAGCAAAACAATGTGTTAAAAAAAGCCCCGCATACCGTTTGCATGGTAACCTCAGATAGCTGGGACAGGCCCTATTCGCGCGAACAGGCGGCTTTCCCGCTGAATTGCAGTAAAGCCGACAAATACTGGCCGCCGGTAACTAAAGTCGACGATGCCTGGGGCGACCGCAACCTGATGTGTACCTGCCACGAATTCCATCAGGTGGAAGATCTGTCATAAGCTGCGGCTGATTATACGCAACATCGGCACCATCCTTTCTGTAGCAGAATTTGTTTATTTTGCACCCGGAAGGATGGTGTCTTTTTAGGAAGGAAAAATTATGACGAAAATACTGCATATCGATACGGCCACACCGCATTGTTCGGTGGCCCTGAGCAGCGGAACAGAAATGCTCGGCCTGCGCGAAACCAGCGAGAAAAACGCACACTCGCGGGTGGTGACTACTTTTGCGGATGAACTGATGAAGTCGGCAGGTATTGAGCCGTTTCAACTTGATGCCGTTGCCGTAAGCATGGGTCCGGGATCATATACCGGTCTCAGGATCGGAGTGTCGGCGGCAAAGGGATTTTGTTACGCGCTCAATAAGCCGCTGATCGGCGTAAACACCCTGCATGCCATGGCTGCAGGAATGAGGTTCAACACGCAACAGAAGGATGCACTTTCTTCAGGGCTCCTGTTTTGCCCGATGATCGACGCAAGGCGAATGGAGGTGTACACGGCGTTGTTTGATGGAAACATGGATGAGGTAAGGGAAACCAAAGCCGAAATCATTACGGAAAATTCTTTTGCCGGGCAACTGGAGAATCACAGGATATGTTTTGCCGGCGACGGGGCGGCAAAAAGTAAAGCTTTCCTCGAGAAATATTCCAATGCTCTGTATTTGGATGATTTCGTTCCCAGCGCCGGATACATGATTCCGATTGCCCTTGAAAGATTTACCGGTAGCCGTTTTGAAGATGTGGCTTATTTTGAGCCGTTTTATCTGAAGGATTTTATTGCGGGCATGCCGCGGGTGAAAGGCCTCGCATAACCTATTGCAGCTTATAGCTGATCCCGGTGAACCAGGAAAGGGAGTAAGGCTGATAACGCAGGCCGCTGCCTGAATTCACAGGGCTGAGCGAATATTTAAAAGTAGGTTCCATATTGATGGAGACCTTTTTGGAGATGGCATATTCCAGGCCTACGCCCAGCAGGCTGTTGTAGATCACCGGATTGATGTTCTCGGTGGTACCGGTTTGTACCTTTTCGCCCTCCACATCGAAATACGAACGGTTGTTGACCAGTATGCCAGGGCTGAGGCCGCCCATCACATTAATGGTAAATTTTTTGTTCAGCATCTTATATTTCAGGATAAGCGGCACTTCAAGGTAATCAAGATTTTGTACCATGCTGGCATTAACGATGTAATCGCCGGGGATGGAGTCCTTTACCGACACCTGCTGTTCGGTGATTACACTCTCGAATTTACGTGGATTGATGGTGACGGTGCCGGCGGAAGTTGCCAGTTTGTACATGCCGTCGCCACCGGGATTGTTGTAGGCCAGCACGTCGTTGTTTTCCTGTCCGATGCGTGAAACAAACAATCCGGAACCCAGGCTCAGGCGGTCCGAAACACGATAATCAAGGCTGATGCCACCCGCTATGCTTACGATGCCGTTTTCCACATCCTCAAAGTAATCATTGCCCACCGACTCGTCAGGGATTTGCATGTCACCGCTGATCGAACGGTACGAATATACCGGTGACACCTGTGCGCCGAGGCTCCAAGCGGAGGGTTTCGTTCGCTGCTTTTTCAGTATATCCTGAGCCAGCGCTTCTTCGTTGTAGAGCATGTTTTTCAACATTTCGGGATCCATGGCAGGGATTTCTTCCTGCAATTGTTCCCGATCATTAGCCTGTGATGCTTCCTCTGCAATTTCTTCATCGCGGGGTGAAGGCTGAACCTTTTGTTCTTTCTGAACGATTTCCGGCTCTTGCAGCGTTTCGGGCGATGCGTCACCGTAATTTATTTCATCGGTTTCAGCTTTTTCTTCAGCCTTTTCGGCTGCTGCTTTTTTGCCGGCGACACGGTTATCGGCAATCTGTGGCTGATCCGGCATCCTGGTTATTTCCGTTTCCTGTTCCGGTAAAGATAGTTCTTTCACAGGTGCTTCCGCGGGTACATCCACAGCGGTATCCTTTTCTGCCGGCATGATGATCTCCACAGGATCATCCGAAGCCAATTGCGATTCATCAGACGAATTATGCACCGCCAGGTAATATCCGGCAGCAAAAGCCAGCAACAGCAATACGGCTGCTGCGGCTGCCCTGAAATACCACAGCGGCATTGCTCTGCGCTTCCCGTGCAGATCGGCATGGAGCCTGTTCCATGCGTTTTCGGGCGCTTTGGCCTGATGCCCCACAAGGTGGCTTTTAAAAAGTTCGTCGATATGTTTTCTTTCGTCAGACATTCAATTGCTTGGATGACACGTAAAAATGTTCCTTGACTTTTTTCTGCAAAATGGTCCTGGCACGGGCAAGATTCGATTTGGATGTTCCTTCCGAAATATCCAGTTGCTTTGCAATTTCTTTGTGCGAAAATCCCTCGAGCGCGTAAAGGTTGAACACCATGCGGTATTGCGGGCTCAGCTCCTGGATCAGCGCGATCAGGTCATCGGCTGTAATATTGCTGATGATGCTTTCCTGTTCGACATCTTCCAGGTATTCGCTGTCGCCGGAATCGAACACATACATCGGATTTTTTTTCCGGTATTTTTCCAGCGCGGTATTAATCAGGATCTTTCTGATCCATGCCTTGAGCGATCCTTTTCCTTTAAATGAAGCGATGTGCTGGAAAACTTTGAGGAAGCCTTCGTGAAGCGTGTCCTCGGCTTCGGTTCGGTTGGGCGAATAATACAGGCATACCCCGAACATTTCATTGGCATACAGCTCAAACAATTGTTGCTGTGCCCTGCTCTTTCCTTTGATACAACCTTCGATAATTTGCTGTAGATCCAAAATGACTGATTGAGTTTGAGGAATTTAAGCCTGTGTGTTTATTCACAAAGTTAGTCAATATCTTCAAAGAACGTTTTTTATAGTTTATTATTAGATGGGGATGTTAAAAAATTGGTTGCGTTGATGAAACATAATTTAAGGTATTTCGGAGGGGAGTGAAGGGTTGGGATGGTTGTGGTGGTTGGGATGGTTGTCATGGTTGT
>JBKHBQ010000355.1:0-2982 GCA_046542305.1 Bacteroidales bacterium | reverse complement strand
AAGCTCCCCCTGCTGGACTTGAACCAGCGACCCTCTGATTAACAGTCAGATGCTCTAACCAACTGAGCTAAGGAGGAATGTGTTGTTCAAACCGAGAGTGGTTTGATTCATTTTGTAATGAACGTAGCTTTTTCAAAAGCGGTTGCAAAAATAGACATAGTTTCTAAAATAACAATACTTTTGCCAAAAAAATTCGGTTAACTCACTAAATTTGCTGGTGGCATCATGGCGAAAGTTCTGGGAATGGGCAACGCGCTCGTGGACATTATGATCAGGATTCCTGATGAAAAAATTCTCGAAGATTTTAATTTGCTGAAAGGCGGGATGAGGCTGGTTGATGCGGCTTTCATCCAGAAGCTGATGAATGCGGTGGTACATCTGCCCGCCGAGAAGGCGCCGGGCGGATCGGCGGCCAATACCGTGAACGGGCTGTCGAACCTGGGCCTCGACACCGGATTTATCGGCAAGGTAGGCAGGGATCTTTACGGCAGTTTTATGGAAGACGACATGTTCGAAAACAATATCCGCCCCATCCTGCTGAAGGGTGTCGCCCCCACGGGTCTGGCAGTGGCACTGGTAAGCCCCGATTCGGAGCGCACTTTTGCGGTGAACCTGGGATGCGCCATTGAACTTACTCCCGGGGACATCCACCCCGAGATGTTTTCAGGTTTCGATTATTTCCACATCGAGGGTTATCTGGTACAAAATCATGAGCTGCTGCGTACGGCCATCCGAATGGCAAAAGAAGCGGGTGCGAAGGTGTCGCTCGATCTGGCGAGTTTCGATGTGGTGCAGGAAAACCTTGCATTCCTCAAAGAAATCGTGCGCAATTCGGTAGACATAATTTTTGCCAACGAGGACGAAGCCCGTACATTTACCGGTCTTGATCCGGAGCCTGCACTGCACAAGCTCTATGAGCACTGCGCGGTGAGCGTGGTGAAAACCGGAAAGAACGGTTCGCTGGTGAAATACCGTGATGAGGTTCATCAAATCGGGGTGATCGACGTGCAAAGCATCGACACCACAGGCGCCGGCGACCTGTATGCCGCCGGATTCCTGTTTGGCCTGGCCCATGGCCTGCCGGTGGAAAAATGCGGCCGGATTGGCGCGCTGGCTGCCGGAAAGGTGATCGAAGTACTGGGTGCCAAAATGAAACCGGAAACCTGGAAGGAAATCAACAAGCAGGTGCAACTGATCGTATCGGATTAGCACTGCCGGAAATTAGCTATCTTTACACTTCATCATACTGGCAAGGCGATGAAGATGCGTGACGAAATGCGCGAGGCCTGGCTCGAAAACCGGTTCAATCTTGAGAAAACGCGGCGCAAGCGCCAGCGAAACCGGGGCATCCTGCCCAGGCACTGGACATTATTCAGGCGGTTCATCATCCTGTTTGGATACCTGTTGAAGCTCATCGGGTGCTACAACCGGGGTGTTAAAAACGCACTCAATATCCGCATCAGAGAATACGAAGCCGGGTTTCCTGACCTTCCTGAGGCTTTCGATGGTTACCGCATCCTGCATCTTACCGATCTGCACCTTAACATCATTGACGGTCTCGATGATATTATCTCCAGAAAAATCGCCGGTATTCATGTTGACCTATGTGTACTCACAGGCGATTACCGTAAAGAAACCGACGGCGAATTCCGGCAGGTGATCGGGCCGATGAAAAAGATCATCCGTTCCGTTCAGGCCACCGACGGGATCGTGGCCACACTTGGAAACCATGATACTTACCTGATGGTGAAACCGCTTTCCAAAGCAGGCATTACCGTTCTCACCAATGAGTCGGTGAAACTCAGCAGGGGTCCTGATGAAATTCTGGTTACAGGTGTTGATGATGTTTACTATTATTATTCGCCGGCGGCGGAGCAATGTCTCGAAAACATGGATGCATCCTTCAAAATTGCACTGGTACACTCACCCGCATTATACGATGTGGCTGCTGCCAATGGTTACCAATTGTATTTGTGCGGTCATACCCACGGGGGGCAAATCTGCCTTCCGGGCGGTATTCCGGTAATCACGCATGTGTCGAGGGGAAAAAAATACTTCAGGGGATGGTGGCAGGTGGATAAAATGAAAGGGTACACCAGCACCGGAGCGGGCACATCGGGAATTCCGGTCCGTTTTTACAGCGAAAGCGAGATCACTTTGATCACGCTTAGAAAAGAATGACGGGGATTTTGAACAAAAAATGCTTCATGCAACTAATAATCAAATGAGGATTTCGTTAGTGATGAATATCCTACAGAAAACAGCGTACTAAAGCAATAATTTAAATAAACGGGAATGTTAGCAAATCTGTTATTACAAGCAAGTCAGGCCGGGCAGGCCGTTGGCGATACCGTGCTCAATGCAGCCACAGGTGAGGCCGGTGAGATCAGCATGTCGATATGGGAACTGGTGATGAAAGGCGGATGGATTATTTTGATCCTGGGGATATTTTCATTCATCGCCATTTACATTTTTATCGAACGTTTTTTGATCATCAACAATGCCTCCCGCGAGGACAGCAATTTTATGAACCACATCCGCGATTTCATCCACGATGGAAAAATCGACGCCGCCCTGGCACTGTGCCGCAAAACCAACAATCCCATAGCGCGCATGATCGAAAAGGGACTGATGCGCATCGGCAGACCACTCAACGACATCAATGCCGCCATCGAAAATGTGGGTAAGCTTGAAGTGTCGCGGCTTGAAAAAAATATTGCTACCCTGGCCACCATTGCCGGCGCCGGCCCCATGCTCGGGTTCCTCGGCACGGTGATCGGGATGATCCGCGCATTTTACGATATGTCGATGGCCGGAAACAACATCGATATTGCCCTGCTTTCCACCGGCATCTACCAGGCCATGATTACAACGGTGGCTGGCCTTATCGTGGGTATCGTGGCATATATCTGCTACAACATTCTGGTGGCCCGCGTCGAAAAGCTGGTGTTCAAGCTCGAAGCCCGCGCCACCGAATTCATG
>JBKHBQ010000062.1:0-16529 GCA_046542305.1 Bacteroidales bacterium | reverse complement strand
CACCGGACGCTCGCAGGACAATAACGACTACGGCACCGGAGGCAATCAGATCAACCGCGAACATGTGTGGGCAAAGAGCCACGGAAATTTCGAGGATATGGCCCCGATGTATGGAGATGTGCATAATCTGAAGCCGGCCGATGCATCCGTTAATCAGGATAAAAGCAACAAGGATTTCGACAATGGCGGAACCCAGCACCCGGAAGCTACCGGATGTTATTATACCTCCTCTACCTGGGAACCCCGCGATGAGGTAAAGGGTGATATCGCCCGTATCATTTTTTATATGGATACCAGGTACGAAGGTACCAACGGGGAGATCGACCTTACGGTGGTTGATGAAATCAATACCTATCCGCTTCCCGAGCACGGGAAACTTTCGACCCTGCTCGAATGGAACCTGCAGGATCCGCCGGATGAGTTTGAACGAAACCGCAACAATGTGATCTTTTCGTGGCAGAAAAACCGGAACCCGTTTATCGATCATCCGGAATTTGCCGAACTTATCTGGGGTGATCAGATTCTCACCACCATCAGCTTTGACGATTTTGCCATCTTTCCGGCTGCACCCGTTCAGGGCGAAAATATCGATGTGGAGGTAGAGGTGACGTCTTCGCAGGGCCCGCTCAGCGAAGTGAAACTTTTCTGGGGGCTGTCGTACGAAAACACCGAAAATGAGATCATGATGACCTCCTCAGGTGGTGATATCTATCAGGCACAAATTCCCCAGCAGGGAGGTGCAACAACAGTGTACTACCGTGTAGAGGCAACCGATGCTGCCGGTACGGATTCATCCATTGTTTATAATTTCTATGTGGCGCCCATCTTCAGTGGAACGCTTACCAGCATTTACGATGTACAGGGGCAGCAGCCCGTTTCGCCTTATATCGATCAAATCGTAAGCGTTACCGGTGTGGTAACCGCTAATTTCGGCGAGGAATATTTCCTTCAGGATGGCACCGGACCATGGAACGGCCTGTTTATTTACGATCCCGGCAGAAACCCGAGCATCGGCGACAGCCTCATCATCACGGGAACGATCGATGAATATTTCGAAAAAACCGAGATGAAGGAGGTGAGCGGATATTATCATATTTCATCGAATAACGAACTTCCCGAACCGGTGGTGATCAATACCGGAGATGCCGGAGAACAATACGAATCTGTGCTGATCAGGGTTATAAATGCCATTTGTACGGATGATGAATACCATTCCAACTTTTACATGTGGAAAGTAAACGATGGCAGTGGGGAGATGCTTGTTCATAACACCTCGATCTTTGAGTTTGAACCCGAACTGGGCGAAACTTATAATGTAACCGGGCCGTTGAATTATGATTTCGACGAATGGAAAATTGAGCTCCGTTTCGAAGATGATGTTCAGGCCGGTACCGATGTTTTTCCACCTGAACTGGAGGATATCGAACCCATCAATGACAACCTGATCAAGCTTACCTTTTCGGAAGTACTTGATGTAGCAACCGCCACGGCAACGGACAATTATTCACTGAACAACGATGTGGAAATAACCGGGGCAGAAATGCACGGGTTCCTTAATAATGTGGTTTACCTTGATGTAACAGAAATGAACACAGGAAACTACACGCTTGACATAAATGGTGTAGCCGATCCCGCAGGTAATACCATGGAAAACTTCCAAGCGGAATTTTACTACGAAAGCACCGGCATCTACGATCCCGGGCAGGCATCCGTGTTTAATGTCTATCCGAATCCGACCGGCGGACATTGCACCGTTACCTACCTTTCGGATTTTGCAGGAACGGTCGGTTTAAACCTTTACGATCTTGCCGGACGCGTATTGATGACTGAAACCATCTCAGTTGTTCCCGGTGAGAATACGATCAATCTTGACATTGATCTCAGGAAAGGAGTTTACCTGATTGGCGTCGAAAGGGAACATTCCGGTAAAATGCAGAAACTGATTATCCGGTAAGTAAAGTAATGAACAAAACAGCCGCTCCCATACCACAAAGCGGCTGTTTTCGTTTAATGATCAATATCCATCAAAGCATCGCGAAAAGTGGCCGAGAAACTTGTAATCATTCCCACGTACAACGAAAAGGAAAACATCGGGAAGATCATCCGGTATGTGTTCAACCTCGAAAGCGAATTTGATATTCTCATTGTCGAGGACAATTCGCCCGACGGCACCGCCGACATTGTGAAACGGCTGATGAAGGAATTCCCCGGCCGGTTGCATATCCAGGAGCGGAAGGGAAAGCTCGGACTCGGAACGGCCTACATCCACGGCTTTAAGTGGGCGCTGGAAAGGGATTACGAATACATTTTCGAAATGGACGCCGACTTTTCGCACAACCCCGACGACCTGATCCGCCTTCACAACGCAATGAAAAGTGGCGCCGATGTGGCCATCGGCTCACGCTATGTCGACAATGTGATCCGCGTGGTGAACTGGCCCATGGGCCGGGTGATGATGAGCTATTTCGCTTCCAAATATGTGCGTGTGATTACCGGGCTGAAAATTGCCGACTCCACCGCAGGCTTCGTAGGCTACCGCCGCAAGGTGCTCGAGGCCATCTGGTTCGAAAAGATCAATTTTATCGGGTATGCCTTTCAGATCGAGATGAAGCTTACCTCTGTCAAACTCGGATTTAAAGTGGTGGAGGTGCCCATCATATTTACCGACCGCAAGGAAGGAACCTCCAAAATGAGCGGCAGTATTTTTCAGGAAGCTGTATTCGGCGTGATTAAACTGGCCTACAAAAAAATCAAGCCCGACCCAGAACACAATTAAACTCCCACCGGTTTTATTCTTGTCATCAACCTGATGTTGCTGTTTGGTTTTGATTGATTATCTTTACAAATAAATCTTAAAGAAATGGGCCTATCTTTACATGTATGAAAAAAGATATACAGAAAAACCAAACCAACCTGATTGACAGTATTAAAGAAATTATTTTCTCAGCAAGAAAAACAGCAGCAATAAATATTAATCATGAGCTAATTGCAGCGTACTGGAATGTAGGAAGAATAATCATCCAGAATGAAAAGGTTAATAATATTGACAATTCATCATCAAGGCAAATAATTCTTGAATTATCAAAACAATTAACCAACGAAATTGGGAAAGGATTTTCAAGGTCAAATCTTTTTAACATGAGAAAGTTTTACTTGGAGTATCCGGATGTCCAGACACTGTCTGGACACCTAACCTGGTCTCATATATGTGAACTCCTGATTATCGAAGATTCCCAAAAAAGAGGGTTTTATGAAAAAGAGTTGATCAACTCATCATGGTCGGTTCGGGAATTAAAAAGACAAATCGATAGTTCACTTTATGAGCGCTTATTGCTTTCAAAAGGAGAACCAAACAAAAAGGAACTTTTAGAACTATCTAAAAAAGGACAGCAAATATTAAAACCTCAGGACATCTTAAAAAATCCTTATGTTTTTGAATTTTTGGGCGTACCGGAACACAAACCAATGTTAGAAAAGGAATTAGAGAAAAAACTAATCAGGCATATAGAACACTTTTTATTAGAGCTCGGCAGAGGATTTATGTTTGTTGGTTCGCAACAAAGAGTAACAATTAACAACACTCATTATTATGTAGATATGGTTTTCTACAATAAAATTCTTCGTTGTTACATTTTGATTGAGTTAAAAACTACTAAATTGCAAATAAATCATGCGGGACAATTAAACACATATTTGAATTATTTCAAGTCGGAGGTGAATGACAAAGATGATAATCCTCCTATCGGTATAATTTTATGTGCAGAGAAAGACGAAATTGCAGCTGAATATATTTTGGGAGGAATAGAAAACTATGTATTTGCTTCAAAATTTACATATGTTTTACCCGACAAAGACGAACTTGTTAGAGAATTAGAAAATGTGATTAAAGAATAGAAGCCAAACATGCGATAAAATCAGAAAAAAAAGTAGAATTTTTAATAGCATAAATCATGGCCTACCTCATCACCAATGCAAATATTGTAAACGAAGGGCGCACCTTCAAGGGATCGGTGCTGATAAAAGACGGCATGATCGAACAGGTGCTGGAGCACGACGAGGATCTTTACCAGCACCAGTATCACCAGTACGAGTTTATCGATGCGCGGGGCAAATTCCTGATTCCGGGCGTGATCGACGACCAGGTGCATTTTCGCGAACCGGGCCTGATCCACAAAGCCGATATCCACACCGAAAGCCGCGCAGCCGTGGCCGGTGGCATCACTTCTTTTATGGAAATGCCCAACACGGTGCCCAACACGCTAACGCAGGAATTGCTCGAAGAGAAATACCAGATGGCCGCCGAAAAGTCGCTGGCCAATTACTCGTTTTATATGGGCGCTTCCAACGACAACCTGGATGAAGTGGTAAAAACCGATCCTTCTCGCGTTTGCGGCGTAAAAGTTTTTATGGGCGCCTCAACGGGCAATATGCTCGTGGACGACCGGCAGACCCTTGAGGGGATATTCCGTGAGGCTCCCTGCCTGGTGGCCGTGCATTGCGAGGACGAAAATACCATTCGCGCCAACAGCGATAAATTCAGGAAACAATACGGTGAAAGTGTGCCGGTTCATATGCATCCCGCCATCCGCAGTGCTGAAGCCTGTTACAGATCATCTTCACTGGCTGTGGAACTGGCCGAAAAGTACGGAACACGCCTGCATGTTCTCCATCTTTCGACGGGCCGCGAAACGGAGCTTTTCCGCAATGATATCCCGCTGGTGAAGAAAAAAATCACCGCCGAGGTATGTGTGCACCATTTGTGGTTTTCCGAAAGGGATTACCTTACCAAAGGTACGCTCATCAAATGGAATCCGGCCGTGAAATCGGAAGGCGACAGAATGCAACTGATGGAAGCGCTGCTTGCCGATAAGCTGGATGTGATCGCCACCGACCATGCGCCCCACACCCTCGAAGAGAAGCAAAACAGCTATTTTAAGGCGCCTTCGGGCGGGCCGCTGGTACAACATGCGCTGGTGGCAATGATGGAACTGTACCATCGCGGAAGGATTTCAATGGAAAAGATTGTGGAGAAAATGTGTCATGCACCTGCGGAATTGTTCAGGATAAATGGCCGCGGATTTATACGTAAGGGCAATCATGCCGATCTTACCGTGATTGATCCCGACCGGCAGTGGCAGGTGCAAAAACCTAACATCCTCTACAAATGCGGGTGGTCGCCATTCGAAGGAACCACCTTCCGTTCGAAGATTGTTTATACTTTTGTGAATGGCACACTCGTTTATGAAAATGGAAACTTCCGCGAGGGTAATTTCGGACAGCGGCTGCTTTTCGACAGATAGAAATTGATTTAAAAACCATAGAAAATGAGAAGGATTATGTTTCCAATGATATCCATTACAATTTTGATGATGTTCAGTTGTGCCTCCGGCCTTGAAGAAATTGTGGCCGAAACCTACGCCGATGGTACGCCAAAGGTTGTAAAATTTTATGATGGCGAAGGCGGTGGCAAAACCATGGTGAAGGAAGCCACCTACTATCCCAGCGGGCAGGTACGCATGGAGGGCGAGTACAAAAACGGGGTGAAGCACGGTTACTGGATTTCTTATTATCAAAACGGCAATAAATGGAGTGAAGGCTGGTATGTAGAAAGCATAAACCATGGCCAAACCACCACCTGGCACGAAAACGGGCAGGTGTATTACAAAGGGCAGTTCAACCAGGGCAACCGCTCGGGAACCTGGAAATTCTGGGACGAAAACGGTGATTTTATCAAGAAGATCAATTACGATGTCCTTAACGCATTGAAATAATTGGTGTTAACTGTTAACAGCCCGCTGTTTTCCGGAAATGTTCACTATAAAACATCCGTGGTATTATTCCTCACAAACTCGATGTACACTGGCAGGTGATCGCTGAATCCGCCGTAGTAGGCATTGCGGCCGGCGGTGCGGTTAGGTACTTTCACCCCGTCGTTTCGCTCGAAAAGCATCCAGTCTTCTTTTACAATCTGAATTTCCGCCGGCTGTAAGTGGTATGGTCCGTCGTTTTTCAGCACATTGCCCGAAACGATCATCTGGTCGAACAAATCCCAGCTGCGCCAGTAAAGGGTGCCTTCGCCCTGTTCAAATTTTTCCGTTGCCAGGTTATAGAGGCGGTTGTTTGAAACATCGCCTACGGGTTTTTCGGCTTTCAGGATTTCAACAATACTCGGATCAATGGGGTTGTCGTTCAGGTCGCCCATTATGATGATGCTGGCATCCGGAACCACTGCCAGAATTGAATCGGCTACCATTTTTACCGATCGTGCAGCAGCCAGGCGTTTTGGCGCGCTTTCCTCTGCTCCGCCCGAGCGTGAGGGCCAGTGGTCGATCATCAGGTGAAGGGTGTCCTGTAACGGTGAAACACCTTTTACGTAAAGCATATCACGGGTCTTGTCGTCAGGATCAAACGAAAAGCCGAGCGAATAAGTTTTTGAGAACAGCGGCTCGAAATAGTTTTTCCGGTACAACAGCGCCACATCTATTCCACGCTCGTCCGGACTTTCGTAATGTACCACGCCATAGCCGGCGCTGCCCAGTACGGTGCGGTTGGCAAGGTCTTCAACTACCATGCGGTTTTCAACCTCAGCCAGTCCGATCACGATGGGTAAATGTGCCGGATCGATTGCCGTGATTACCTTTGCCAGGTCGTGAAGTTTTTTTTCATATTTTTCGGTATTCCATTCCAGTTTGCTTTCGGGCGTAAATTCGCCGTCGCGAGTGCCATTCTGGTTAATGGTGTCGAAAAGGTTTTCAACGTTGTAAAAGGCGATGATGACCTTTTCGGGCCTGTCGTTACACCGGAACGAAATTGCCGAAACCATCAGCAGAAATGCGATGGCAGGGAGGAGGTTCTTTGTTTTCATAGCAGATTATGTAATTGAAAGTTATTTCCTTGGTTTTTTGTCCTGCATCCACAGCACCTGTCCGGTGCGCGGTTGGGTGCCTTTTTCCATCCGGTTGAGCCGGTAAAGCCGGTTGAGCCGGATGCCGTAAAGCTGTGAAATAGAATGCATGGTTTCGCCGGCCTTCACCGTATGGAAAGGCACAGTGGCCTTGCGGCGTTTCTTTTCCAGGTACACCATCTGGCCGTCTTTCAAATCATCTTTTTTATCCAGATCGTTGTATTTCCACACCTGGAAAATGTAAATGTTGAAATCGTCGGCGATTTTGTAGAAATCGTCGGTTTTACGGGCAAAGATGAATTTCCGATTGTTGTTGGTAAAAATTTTCCTGTCGTTTTTACCCACTGCAAAAGCCTCGAATTCACGGCTTTTGTCCTTGGGAATTTCATTGGGATACTTGTTGACAGCCACATAGGAGCCATCCATCAAATCGAACTTGTACAGTTCGTTTTCTTCTATAATTCTGATGAGCAGATCGGCATATTTGGGGTTGGTGGCATAGCCCGCTTTTTTCAGGCCCCGAGCCCATCCTTTGTAGTCGGTAATGTCGAGGTCGAACAGGAAGGAATACCTGCCGCGCTGGCTCAGGAAAAACGAATGATCCTTGTAGGATTCCTCGGCGCTTTTGTATTTCCTGAAGCATTCGTGGGGCGCATCATCATCGTGCCGCACAAATTCGCCTTCCCAGCCCTTATGACATTTGATGCCAAAATGGTTGTTGGCTTTTATGGCCAGGGTGCTGTTGCCATCGCCCGATTCGAGAATACCCTGTGCCAGCGTGATGCTCGCCGGAATTTTGAATTCCACCATTTCCTGAATGGCAATGTCTTTATAAAGCTCGATGTATTCGGCCCGGGTGAGCTTTTTCTGAGCGAACGAATGAATAAACAGCAGGTTCAGTATCAATATGCTGAAAACAAATTTTATGGTACTTCTCCTCTTTTTCACACCAAACGCTGTATCTCTTGATATCATCGGCAAATGTAGGATTATCGGTTTGATATTTACATTAAGGGCTGGAAATAAACTTTATTGTTGACCTTCGAAAAAAGCTTTCATATTCTTATCCGCTTCACAATTTCCGTTGCTTTTTCGAGGCTTTCGGGTTTTCCCACATCCAGATAAACGGCTCCCTCATCCTGCCATCCTTTTATTTCATGGTCTTTGGCCAGGGTGAGATAGGCTTCGGTAATGGAAAACTTTCCCGTTGCTTCCATCAGCTCCGGCAACATCGGATCGATGATGTGAATGCCGTTAAATGCGAGCGGATGAAGTGGTTTGGCAGATAAGTGCACTTCGGTGCCTGTTTCCGTATTTTTCCAGCCCTTCAGGTTTTGGTGGTCATCAAACAACAGGTATCGCGAACTTTTTCGTTGTTGTACAAACAGCGTGGCCAGGGCATTTTCTTTGTCGTGAAAATCAATCATGGCCTTCAGGTCGATATCCGACAGCACATCCACATTGTGCAGGATAACCGGCGATTGGCGGTTTTTAATCAGCTTCGCTGCTTTTTTCAGGCCGCCGCCCGTATCCAGGATCCGCGTGGTTTCGTCCGAGAAGGAAATCTCGAGGCCAAAATTATTTTTTTCAGAAACAAATGCTCTGATCATTTGGGCATGATGGTGCAGGTTGATGATAAGGTGTGTGACTCCGGTGGTTTTTAATTTCCGGGCCACCAGTTCCAGCATTGTAAAATCGCCCGCCCTGACGAGGGCTTTGGGAAGTGTGTCGGTGATTGGCTTAAGTCTGGTGCCGAGTCCTGCGGCAAAAATCATCGCATCCATTGTGTCAGCTTTGGCTAATATTTTTCCGGTTTGCAGAGTTTATCTTTTTTGTTGGCCGATTGTCCGCATTTTTTGCATTCGAATTTATCATCTGTCGCGCGATGATCTTTGTTTTTCTTACATCGTTTCTTCGTCATGGGAAATTTTTATCCCTTCCAACAGCGGCATCATGAGCCTTGTTCAAGATGTCTCAGATTTATTTCCACCCCCGGCATATCTATGAGCGCCGTTGCCAGTGCTTCGGCGCAATACACCGAGCGGTGCCTTCCGCCGGTGCAGCCAAAGCTTACGCTGAGGCTGGTAAACGAGCGTTGGGTGTAGGTCTTTACCGAATGCATAACCATGGCTTTGGCATGACCGATAAATTCTTCCACCTCCCCGTACTGCCTGAGGTAACCGATCACCTCCCCGTCGCGGCCGTCGAGGTGCTGGTATTTCATGAGCCTCCCCGGATTTGGCAGGCCGCGGCAGTCGAAAACAAATCCGCCGCCATGGCCGCTTAGATCGGCCGGAATGCCGCGCTTAAACGAAAAGCTGTGTATGTTCACCTTCAGCGGCGGATGAATCAGTTCTTTCAGATCATTCCAATGCACAATGGTGGTCAGGCAGGATTTCAACTCGTTCAGTTCGTGGATCATGGGTGTGTTTTCCATGAGCCAGCCCAGGTTTTCGATGGCCTTTGGGATGCTTTCGATAAAATGCCTCTTCTTTTCATAGAGCCCGCGGAAACCGTATGCGCCCAGGGTTTGAATCACCCTGATCAGCGCAAACCGGTAAAAGTGCTGCCTGAAATTTTTTACACTTTCCGGCTCCAGCCTGCCGGCCTGCTGAATATAGTAATCGATCAGTTTTTCGCGAATCTCCACAGGGATTTCTGCACGCGCCTGAAAAAGCAGCGATACCAGGTCGTAATGCAGCGGCCCCTTTCTGCCGCCCTGGTAATCGATAAAATACAGCTTGTTATTGTGGAGCATGATGTTGCGGGCCTGGAAGTCGCGGTAAACGAAGTAGGCATTGTCAACCGAGAGCAGCAGTTGCACCAGTTTCCTGAAGTCCTCCTCGAGCTTGTATTCGTCGTAGGGAATCTGCGCCAGCTTCAGGAAATTGTATTTGAAATAATTCAGATCCCACATGTAGGCCTGCCCATCGAATTCTGCCGAAGGGTAGCAAACCGAAAAATCCACCGAGGGCCCTGCCACCATCTGGAATTTAATCAGCTCGTTGATGATGTTCTGATAAATGCCGGTGAGTTTTTCGCTGAAACCCTCCTTTTCCCGGATTTCCTTGATCTGGTCGAAAAGCACGGTATCTCCCAGATCTTCGAGCAGGTAGTGTTTTTTCTCTTCGCTTACGCGGAAAATTTCAGGCACATTCAGTCCGTGTTTTTTAAAATGCCTGCTTAGTTGGATAAAGGCATTGTTTTCGGGCGGATTATCGTAAAACGCCCCGATAGCTTGTTTGCCGCTGCTTTTGATCCTGAAATACCTGCGGTACGATCCCGACTCGGGCAAAAGGTGTACCTCTGTGGGTTCTTCACCTGCCCAATCCTGATAAAGTTCAAGTAGCTTTTTTCTGTCGATGCTTTCCACGTTTGATAAAATTTCATCAAAAATACACAATTCTGCGGGCTGCAGGCTTTTTACAAGTGATTAACACAAGCGTTAAACTGTGTTAAAACATTTTTTTCTGATCCGATAAAAAATTGAGATAATTATATTTTTGCGGCTTCGTTAATTGAACTAAAAACATTTATGAATATGAAAAAGATCTTGCTTTACACATTTTTAATCGGCTTACTTGCGGTAACGGTTTCCTGTAATAACGAAAGAAGCGAAGAAAACGGACAGGCTTCAGATAAGTCAAAACCTTCATCATATGCCGAGCACAAAGATCCGGCAACAAATGAAGCCACAGATGCGGCAAACCAAAACACCCGCGCTGAAAATAAAACCGGCGGCAATGATGCTTCCGGACAAGTAACCAAACCTGGTGCTACCGGTGGAACAGCATCGCAACAGCAGTCTTCTGCCGGTACAAAACAGCAGACGACCACCACCAACCGGACCAATGCGCAGAATACTACCGTCATCCCTGAAGATATAGTGATTGGCAATGAAGTGGGCAACGACCTGGGCGATTTCGAATCGTACGATCAGGACAGCGTAATCAGAAGGCTTTCGGATGCGCGCGGCAAATTAACCATGATGGTGCTCTGGAATTCCAAATGCGGTCACTGTGTGGAGGAAAACGAAGTTTACCGTGAGGCTTACAATCAGTATCATGATAAAGATTTTGTGAATGGCGATGGTTTCGAAGTTTATGCCATCGGTCTTGACAAGGTGCGCGAAACCTGGGTGGAAACCCTTGAGGAAAAGCAGTATCCGTGGAAATACAACGTGTACGTGCTCGATAGCTGGAAAGACCGTGACATCCGCTTTTTCGGTATTAAAAACCTGCCGGGAACCTTCCTGATCGACGAAAACGGAATTGTACTTGCCAAAAAATTTACCGGTGACGAACTCATGACGCTCCTTGCCGGATACGAAAAAAAATAATTTGATTACACTTTTGGCGAATAAAAAAATAATTGTACTTTTGCAGCCCTAAAATTTAGGAGCTGCATTAGTTTTTACAGAGTACTGAAAAATAAAATATTAGATAAATGGCAAATCATAAATCTTCGTTAAAGAGAATCAGATCGGACAAAGCGCGTCAATTAAGAAACCGTTATTATGGCAGGACCATGCGTAACGCGATTAAGAAATTCAGGTCATTAACCGATAAAGAAGCTGCGCAGGAACAGTTTCCCAAAATCGTTTCATTGATCGATAAGAATGCAAAACGTTCGATCATTCACAGAAACAAAGCTGCCAACCTGAAATCTAAAATGGCCAAAAAACTGGCCACCCTTTCCTAAGAAAGTAGTGAATCAAGATAATTCAGCCTCTTCCGTGCATTCGGAAGGGGCTTTTTTCGTATATTCGTACAGGTCAATCGATAATCTGCATACCAATGGAACAATACCCTGCACGTACTTCCATCAAGTACTGGTCGGAAAGCGACCGCCCCCGCGAGAGGCTGCTGCTGAAAGGAAAAAATTCGCTCAGCGACGCCGAACTATTGGCTATCCTTATGGGTTCGGGCAATGCCCACGAGTCGGCCGTAGATCTTTCCAAACGCATCCTCAACAGTGTACAAAATAATCTGGTGGAACTCTCGCGCCTTAGTGTGGGCGATCTTCAAAAGTTCAAGGGCATAGGCGAGGCCAAGGCCGTGGCGCTGGTGGCGGCTATGGAACTGGGAAGGCGCCGCCGCAGCGCAGAAGCACTGGAAAAAAAAAGCATCAGGGCCAGCCACGATGCCTTTGAAATTCTCCAGCCGTATCTTGCCGACATCAGCTATGAGCAGTTCGTGATCCTGTTGCTCAATCGTGCCAATCATGTATTGCGGGTTGTAAATATCAGCGAAGGCGGAGTAATGGGCACCGTTGCCGATCCGAAAAAGATCTTTAAGCTGGCCCTGGAAAATAATGCCTGTGGTATCATCCTCGGCCACAATCATCCGTCGGGATCCACCCAACCCAGCGACGCCGACATCAAGCTAACCCGGCGACTGAAGGATGGCGGCCGCTTACTGGAAATCGACGTGCTCGACCATTTGATCGTCGGAGCAGAAAAATATTTCTCCTTTGCCGACGAAGGCATAATGTAAATCAGCTTAGCGCGTACCGTACCATTTCAGCGTACACTTTTTGCCAACCGGCCCACCGTTTCTCATTGCTCAGCGATTCGTTGTGCCAGAGGCTGATAAAAGTGCCATTCACCGCTTTTACACGGTCGATCATTTTTTTAATTACATCCAGCGATTCCTCACGGCTCAGCTTCAGGTAATCCTTCAGCGTTCCTTCCATCACCTGGAAAGGATGCACCCGCAGGCGTGTGGGAGTTTCCAGGTCAAGGTCGTAAAAATAAAACCAGTCGGCAATGCCGGCCCTGAAACCGGGTTCGGAAGCATAGCCCATGGTATAATCGTCGGTGATGTCGAGATTGATCAAATTGCGGTATGTGGTGGGAAAGCTGAGTTTGAGAAAATGTTGCCGGCTTTTGGTTACCTCCCGGTTAAGAACCTTCGACAGGCGCTCGATCTCGGTCTTCAGGCTCCCGAAATTATTGTTCGAGTCGTAGGAAGGATGGATGCCCACCTCCGCATAATCGGCCAGCGATTTCACCAGTTTTTGAAAGCTGCGGTTGTGAACGGCGATATTTTTGTCGTACTTTCCGTAATTGGCAAAAAGGATAAAATAGATCGGCTTGAGTTCATATTTTTTTTGAATGAAGAACTGGAAGTCATAGGTGTCGAAGGGATCTTTTTTAATGCCCGTCAGTACTTTGAAACGCTCCAGAATTTCATTGATCTGAAACCTGGAAAGATTCATGAGCATGGCGCCGGTGGTGCGCACGGTTCCCTTGTATTTGTATGAGTAGGCCGAATCGATGTCGATGGTGGGAATGAAGCGGAATTTCCGGTCACTGAACCGAAGGCTGACAAACCGCTTCGAAAGGATGGTTTTTAACTCTTCCGCCCAGATATTAACCAGGGGCTGGTCCAGAAATCCGTATTTCAGCGAAACACTCTGTCGTGCATCGAACCGTCCGAACTGGTCTTTTATGTAAGGAAGGTATTCTTCGTATCGCGTGACCAGGTAAAAAGAAGCTGAAAACAGATCGAAGGGCATGGCTGACTTTTTTTCGTACACCGGATAAAAAGCCTTGCCGTTTTCGCGCGTAAACACGTTCAATTCCTGTCCCTCGATGCCGGTATCGAAGAGCAGACCCGCCGAACGAAAAAACAGCTCATCCTTGAACTGCCTCTCTGAATAATTAAATTTGGGACCCTCGTAATGCATGAAATACTCGGGTTTGGAGGTGAGTTCGAAAGGTACCTCCAACAGCCGCTCGAAGAACAGGTTAAAAATATATTTCACCCGTTTGGTAATTTTGTGTGTATAGATCAGGATCATCCGCTAATGCCTTTTAACGGGGCAAAGGTAATCAATTTAGGCTCAGAAACCTGTACTGGCCATAGCATTGTTGTTGATAAAAAGGCATGCCGGTCAGGATAAAAAACCATATTTTTGAAATCAAAATTTACACTACGCATGGAAAATTTTATTGTTTCGGCAAGGAAGTACCGTCCGATGACCTTCGACACGGTTGTCGGGCAGCAGCATATCACGGCCACCCTTAAAAATGCCATTCGAAACCGTCAACTGGCACAGGCCTTTCTTTTCACCGGACCGCGTGGTGTGGGTAAAACCACCTGTGCACGTATCCTCGCCAAAACAATCAATTGCATGAATCTGGGCGAAAACATCGAGCCCTGCAATGAGTGCGAATCCTGCGTTTCGTTCAACCGCAGCGCCTCCTTCAATATTCATGAGCTGGATGCCGCTTCGAACAATTCGGTGGAGGATATCCGGAACCTGGTGGATCAGGTAAGGATTCCCCCGCAGGTAGGGCGCTACAAAGTGTACATCATCGACGAGGTTCATATGCTCTCGCAAAGTGCGTTCAACGCTTTTCTTAAAACCCTTGAGGAACCTCCGGAGTATGCGAAATTTATTCTGGCTACTACAGAAAAGCACAAGATCATCCCCACCATCCTTTCGCGGTGTCAGATTTACGATTTCAAGCGCATCCTCGTAAAGGATATTGCCGCACACCTTGCCCATGTGGCTGACAAAGAGGGCATAACTGCCGACGGGGAAGCTCTGCAGATCATCGCTCAGAAAGCGGATGGTGCCCTGCGCGATGCGCTGTCGATGTTTGATCAGTTGGTGAGTTTTGCCGGCAAGGAGTTGAAATATGAGGTAGTTACTGAACACCTCAACGTGCTCGACTATGATTACTATTTCAAGATTACTGATTTTTTGCTCGAGGCAAAAGTGTATGAAGCTTTGCTTACGCTCAATGATATTGTGGAATCCGGTTTCGACGGGCAGCATTTTATTTCAGGAATGGGTGCTCATTTCCGGGATCTGCTGATGTGCCAGGACGAGCGGACCATCGACCTGCTGGAGGTGGGCGAGCGCGTGAAGGAGCGTTATCTGGATCAGACCCGCAGAAGCAGCCCGGCATTTTTGCTCAGGGCGCTTGATCTGATTCAAAAAGCCGAATTCAATTATAAAAACAGCAACAACAAACGCCTGCTGCTTGAAATCGCTATCATGCAGCTTTGTTCGCTCACCCAGGCTCCCGAAACTACATCGGTGGCACAACCTGCAGCTCCGGCAAAAAAAAAACCTGATATAGAACCGACACCGCTGAAAGCGGAGCCAAAACCACCTGTGGCCCAGGTTACGAAGCCCGTGGAAGCACAGCGGGAAATAAAAAAACCCGATCCGCCGGCAGAAAAAAAAACGGCTGAAAAACCTGCTGCTTCCCGACCTTCCACAGGTTTCATTCCCGGAACCATTTCCATAAAGGACGACGTAGAAGAGGAGGATCAGGAAACAGAGGAGGATGAAGTGTTCGATTTCGAATCGGACGAATTCATGAATGCGCCGCCGCTAAATGAAGACGAACTGATGGAAGCCTGGAAGAAATATGCCGCCAGCATCAGTACCGAGCATCCCGATCTTTTCAGTACCCTTAATGCCGGACAGCCACAGATCGGCGAGGATTTCGAACTGATTTTGGAAGTAAAAAACCTGGTTCAGCAGCGAAAACTCGAGGAGCAAAAAAACAATCTGATCGCCTTTATCAGAACGGAAATGGGAAACCGTTTTATCCGGCTCAGGACGGTGGTGAATGCCGACGCCGTGCAGTTGAAACCCTACGGAGCCGAAGAGGTGTTTAATCATCTTGCCGGGAAAAATCCCGCAGTAAAATCGCTGAAGCAGAAATTCGGCCTGGACATTCAGATGTAGACTATTCGCCCGTGGCGGCCCATGAGGGAAATTCATTGAGTTGAATGTCGAACACCAGCGTGCCTATCCAATACATCATCAGGGTAATTACCACTGCACCCATCAGGTTCAGGATAAGCCCATTGCGCGCCATTTGTGCCACGCGGAGCCGTGATGTACCGAACACAATGGCGTTGGGCGGTGTGGCTACCGGCAACATGAAGGCCATCGATCCCGAAAGCGTGGCCGGGATCATAAACAGCAGCGGATTGGTTTGTGTGCTGATGGCAATGCCCGCCAGAATGGGCAGGATCATTTCGGTGGTGGCGGTATTGGAGGTGAGTTCAGTGAGGAAAGTCATCAGCAGTGCAATCACAAAAATGATGACCAGCGGGTTGTAATCGGCTACCCATACCAGTTGTTCGCCAAACCAGGCCGACAGTCCCGATTCTTTAAATCCCGAAGCCAGAGCGAATCCGCCGCCAAACAGCAGCACGATATTCCACGGCAGCGCCCTGGCCGTTTCCCAGGTCATGATTCGTTGGCCTGGTTCGCGTTGCGAGGGAATTATAAACAGCCACACTGCCATAAAAATGGCTACCGTTCCGTCGTTGATATAACTGCTGACAGGAAAAATTTCCGCCCATCCGGGAATGAGGATGAACCCCAGATCGATATTTGAACGGAACAGCCAGAATAAGGCCACCAAAACGAATACGGCAAGGATCACCCTTTCTTCGAAATGCATGGGTCCCAGCGCCCGAAGCTGACTTCTGAAGGTTTCGCGGTTGATAATGGTCCAGTTGCCCCTGGCCGGCCTGAAGATCAGGAAGAGGTATGTCCAGATGATCGCGATAAAAACCACCGCGATGGGCAGCGCGAAAATAAACCACCGTGCAAAAGAAATCTCAGGAGCATCGGGAAAATAAATATT
>JBKHBQ010000354.1:0-3006 GCA_046542305.1 Bacteroidales bacterium | reverse complement strand
CTAGTTATTGAGCAGGAATTAATTGTACCCTAAAAGCGAATTCCTCGAATCCAGCTTTTTAGCGTATGGTCAAAACAGATTTGTAGAATATTCCGCAGTTTCCCGTCATCAAACACCGTATCCCCCGATTCCAGCCGCAGGGCCAGGTCGGGCCAGTCGGTGAAATCAATTTCGACTTTATATCTGGAAGCGATCATTGCGGCAGCTTCGCGCAAACTCAGGTTTTCGCCGCCGATGTTGAAGACGTTGTTTTTGGTTTCTTCCTTTTGTATGGCTCCGGTAATGATCCGGGTGATGTCATCCACATGGGTAAAGGTGCGCCTGATGCTGCCATCGCCGTAAAGGCTGATGTTTTCGCCCTTCATCGCCTTGCTCAGAAAAAAGCCGACGGTGCCGTATGAATAATCTTCGTCGAAGCGGTTGCCGTAGGGCACACAAATTCTGAAAATTGTGTATTCGATGTCGAAAGCGTTGTGGTACATCCAAAGCAAATGTTCCGCCGAAAGCTTGTTGAGGGCATAAATGGTTTTGGCCTCTTTCGGGGCGTCTTCCTTAAGCGCCGTATTTTTTTGACCTTGATAAACCAGCCGCGTCGAAGGGAAAACCAGCCTCGCCCGGCATTTGGATTTCCGCATCCAGTCGAGCAGGTTGAGCAATCCGGCTTCGTTTACACGGATATATTTTTTATGGTCTTCGAATCCCTGTGCCGTGCCGGTGACTCCGGCGAAGAGAAAGATGAAATCCACTTCGGGATTGAGCAGGTCGAAACTTTTTGGATCGGTAAGGTCGAAGGATTGGTAATGATTGATTCCCTCCGGAGGGTTTAGGGCCAGGTCGAAATTCCGGTTATCGAACTGTTGCCGTTCAAGTTCCGTGGCCAGGTGCCTTCCCAGGTAGCCATTGCTGCCGATGAGGATTGAGCGTTTATGCATCGCCGGAACCGGGATTTGGGTAATTCAGCCGTTCGCTCACCAGGTAGGTGGGCCTGTTTTTTACGCTTTCGAAAATCTTCCCCACATAAATCCCCACCATGCCCAGGATCGTGATCATCAGTCCCGACAGGAACCAAAGCGACAGGAACATGCTGGTCCAGCCCGATACTTCGGTATCCACCCAAAAATGCCTTACAACGAGTGCCACCGCAAAAAGTACACTGATCAGCGAAATCATGATGCCAAGCTTTACGGTGAGGCGCAGCGGTTTGTCGGAAAACGAAACAATTGTGTTGAATGCCAGCGTAAGCCGTTTGCGAAAGCTGTACGACGTTTTTTTGCCGTCCTCACGCCCCGCATGTTCAATGCCGAGTCTGGTGAGCCTGAATCCCACCCAGTGGATCATGGTGGGATAGTAGCGGTAGTAGTCGTGCATGCTTTTCAGCGCTTCGATCACCTTGCGGTGGTATAGTGCAAAATTGGCCACGCTGGCGTCGGGCCGGGTGTCGGTGAGGTAACCCAGCAGGCGGTAAAAAGCTTTCGAATATGTTTTTTTCAGGAAGTCGTCGCGGCGGTTTTGGCGGCTGGCCAGCACAATGTCGTAGCCTTCCTGCGCTTTGCGGTACAGGTTGGGAATTTCCTCCGGGCGGTCCTGCAGGTCGCAGTCGAGCGTCACCACCCATTCACCGCGGGCGTGGTCCATTCCGCAATTCAGCGCGTACTGCTGCCCGAAATTGCGGCTGTGCCTGATGCCCACCACACGCGGATTCCTGCTGCAGATTCCTGCGATCCGTTCCCACGAATCGTCGGGGCCGTGGTCTTCCACCAGGATGATCTCGTAGCTGTCGGTGATGGTGCGCACCGCCTTTTCGATGCGGACCACCAGCTCGTCGAGCAGCGAAGCAGCGCCGTACACCGGACTGATGACCGATATGAACACCGGGTTTTTCATGCAGCAAATATACGTTTATTGGCCGGAGAATTTACGGATATCCTCCAGGGTTTTGCTTTGCAGCAACACCTCATGATGATGCCGCTCCTCGTCTTCTTCCATGATGGCGCGGTGAAATTCCTTCAGGGCGCCCATAAAATGGTTGTCGGGCTTCATGTGGTATTCGTGGCGTTCGCCCTGTTTTTCAACCACGATCAACGGGCTGTAATCCGGTTTGGGAGTAAAGGCACGATCAACATAAATACGGCCCTTGCTGCCCCAGATTTCGTAATTGCACTGGTAAAAATGGTCGAAGCCGAAGGCAATCTGCGCACTGATGTTTTTGCCGTTGTCCAGGAATGCGCTTCCCATGGTGTTGGTGCCGGTGCGGGCATCGGTGTGCAGGTTGGCGGCCTTCACCCTGAAATTGTCGCCCAGCACAAAATGTACCGCCCGCACAGTATAGCCGGCGGCATCCAGCAGGGCGCCGCCCCCGGTTTGGTCGTCGTACCTGAAATTTCCTTCGGGCAGCGGCGGAAATCCGAAACCGGCCCTGAACACGCGCACATCCCCGATCTCTTTGCGGTCGAGAAGCTCAAACACAAAATCGTGCTGACTGTGGTACTGAAACATGTAGTCCTCCATCAGCACCAGGTTTTTCGACCGGGCCAGCACCACCATTTCCTTTGCCGATTGGTAGTTGTAGGCGATGGATTTTTCGGCCAGCACATGCTTTCCGGCTTTCAGCAGTTTCATGATCCATTCGTGGTGCAGCCCCGTGGGCAGGGGCAGGTATACGGCGTCGATATCCTTGCGGTTCAGCAGGTTTTTGTAGCCGGTCACGGCCTCGCAGCCAAACTGCCGGGCAAAGGCCTCTGCCTTTTCCTGTGTGCGGCTTGCCACCGCCAACAGGTTCCAACCCGGCACGGCCTTTATGGCCGGGATCATCATCCGCTGTGCGATCGACGCACACCCCATGACGGCAATATTGAGTTGTTCCATTTGAATCGGAAATTCGGTTTATATTTTTTGAAGTGTAAAATTAGAATTTTTTGAGGGATTGGGTGGAGAAACCTCTTCTGGGCACCGGTGAAGCTTTTGGAGGGTTGTTGGTTGCAGGTTTTTCTGCCAGGAATGCACAAA
>JBKHBQ010000353.1:0-3021 GCA_046542305.1 Bacteroidales bacterium | reverse complement strand
GGATTTCGGGATTATGATGCCGCGGGAGGGGGAATGAGTTGTTCTGTGTTCCGGGCTTCGGGTTTCGGAGGGTTTGAATGTTACATTTTAGTGATTTGGCTTCGGTGTTAATCTGCGGAGGTCTGCTTCGTCGCTTTGCTCCTCGCAGAGACAGATCCTGGGCTTCCATTCTTTTATTCCATGCGGAGCATGGTCATTGCGAGGAGCGAAACGACGAAGCAATCTCAATCAACCACCACAGCAACCCCATCACCCCCCCTTTCCCTGCCAAAAATTTCTTAAAAAATTCACAAACCATCTTGCATACAAACATTTTTTTTATATTTGGTGAAGCTTTTTCAATTTCCAAACCTTTAACACATTTCTATTATGAGGAAAACTTTACTATTGATGATTGTGCTGGCATTTGCTTTTTCAGCTTTCGCACAGCAAAACTTAAGCTTCAGGGTAGCCATGGAGGAGAGCAAAGCCCCCAACAGAAACTTCTCTGAAATCTCCCTGCAAGCACCGCAGCCCAACTTAGACATTTCCAAAGAGTTGCCTAAGCCGGTGCAATACAAAAACGGCATTCGCACCGTAGATTTCCGCCAGCTTGGGCAGTCGGCCAATGGCTTCGGGTTTCTCGGACAGCGCCAGTTTATCTGGGCCAACGATGACATCAATGCCGTGTCATTCATCCACAGAATGAACGTACCTCCGAACGGCCCCGGCTCGGGATACCTGGCCTATGATTATTCCATCGATGGAGGAGAAACCTGGTCGGTGAATAACCAGATTTACGATCCTACGCTTGCCGGTGGCTTAGATGCACGCTATCCACAGCACGGTTTTTACAATCCGGAAGGCAACACCGATCCCACCAATGCTTACCTGGGATATTTCGCTGCTACACTCGACGGTAGCAATGGTGGCACCTGGGGTGGTTACGGTTTCGGCGCGCAGCAGTTTTCTGCTCCGCTCAATCCCACACAGCACAACCTGGAAACAACTGGTGATTTCCTGCAGGGTGTGCCGTCAGCCTTCACCATCACCAGCCAGGGTTATGCCATCTGTGTTGATCCGGCCAAAGTGGGAAGCACCGACCCCTACACTGATAACATGATTGTGACCGCCGGCATGTTCAACGAAGAAACCGGTGATTTCGACTGGGAACGCCAGCTGGTTGAAATGCCCGCCGGTGGTGTAAGTCCTGTTTCGGGATTAGCTGCAAACGTAGCCGATACCAAGGTGGCATTTTCGCCCGACGGACAGACAGGATACATTGCTTACCTTTCGGATAACGGCGAAAATACCATCGAATCCGCAGGCTGCTACTATCCCATTCTTTACAAAACCACCGATGGCGGTGAGTTCTGGGATGGCCCGTACAATGTTCAGCTTGGTGGTGTGGACGGTATTCCCGCAGTACTGAATTACCTCACCGACGAGTTGATCGCAACTCTTTTCGACCCCCCCTTGCCAGAGCGTGAAGATATTCCCTTCACCACCGCATTCGAATTTGACCTTTCTGTTGACATCAACGGTAACCCGCACCTGATTTTTGATGTGGGAGTGGGCAGCCAGGATTACACCATCTATACTTCGTACGAAGGCTCGGTAGGATGCGGCGGCATCGTGGCTATGATGCATGTATTTTCGCCCAACGGCGGTGAAGACTGGCTCGGCGATACGCTGGGACTGCTTCACACCTTCAGGGGCGAATTTCCCTACGCCGGTAGCACCGATCCGGTTTCGGAAGATAACAGGCCCTACATCAGTTCCACCATGGACGGAACCAAAATGTTCTTCTCATGGATTGACACCAATGTGCCCGACAACGAGGACAACAATCAACCCGACATTTACTGCAAAGGCCACAATGTGGTAAACAATACCTACTCCGAAACCTATGTGGTAACCGAGTTTACCCAGGCATGGTTCTCGGCCTGGAACGGCACCGCCTCGAAATACGTATTCGACAACGGCGACGGCTCCTATACTGTACCCTTCGTTTATCAGCAGATCGACCCGATGGATTTTGGCGCACCGGTACAGTTCTGGTATATCGACAATTTTACCTTAACGGATGCCGATCTCGGCGTGATTCAGGATGTGGAGGAGCTGAACGCACTGCAGTTCACTGTTTCCGACAACTATCCAAATCCGGCACGTGAAGTTGCCTACATGGATGTAACCACCAAAGAGAAATCCACCATCCGGTACGACATCACCAACCTGATCGGGCAAACCGTATGGACCGGCCAGGCGCTCGAAACCACAGCCGGAAAGCACCAGCTCAGGTTCGACACCGGCGGGCTCAACACCGGCATTTACATGTGCAATGTCCGCATCGGCGACAGGACGATCTCCAAAAAGCTGATCGTGGAATAAATGATCTGATACATATCATGAATACAAATCCCGGGGCTGAGGCTTCGGGATTTTTTTATCAATTGATGTTTAATCACTATCGTTAACCAGCGCGGACTTTTATCCGTGCGTTTAACACAATCCAATCATAAAAATATTTTCCTACTACCGCCTTTTCCCCCTAAAAAACCCGCTGAGCAACGTACCGCATTCGGCTTCGAGGATGCCGCCTACCAGTTGGGTTTTGGGATGCAGGATGCCGGGATGGGTTTTGCGGAAGCCGCGCTTGGGGTCGGCAGCGCCGAATACAATTTTGGAAATCTGCGTCCAGAAGGCGGCGCCGGCGCACATTACGCAGGGCTCCAGGGTGACGTAGAGCGTACACTCGGTCAGGTATTTGCTGCCCAGGAAATTGGATGCGGCGGTAAAGGCCTGCATCTCGGCATGGGCCGTAACATCGGTGAGCCGCTCGGTGAGGTTGTGTGCACGGGCGATGATGCGGTCGTTGCACACGATGACCGCCCCCACCGGGATCTCATCCATTGCCAGTGCCTGGTGAGCTTCTTTCAGGGCTTCCTTCATGAAATATTCGTCGGTGTAGATGTTTAGCATATTCATTGTTTCACGTTATTTTGACTGGTATTGTCTGGCCTGCGGCCGTCATTTGCTTGG
>JBKHBQ010000061.1:0-16661 GCA_046542305.1 Bacteroidales bacterium | reverse complement strand
AGGTAAAATACCGGACCACCTTCAACAAAAAATTCGAAACGCGCAGACACTACGAACCACCGGATCCGCGAATTATCAGGGCGGTTATTCCGGGGACCGTCCGCGCCGTTTATGTAAAGCCTAAGTCAAAAGTTAAGATTGGTGATCAACTGCTGATCCTGGAGGCCATGAAAATGAAAAACATATTCACCTCCTACCTGGACGGAACCATCAAAGCGGTTCATGTAAAAGAAGGACAACCGGTTGCCAAACAGGAAATTCTGATCGAATTCGAATAGGATTTTTTATTGAGAAACGAAAACACCGCCGCCTCATGCTCCTGCATCGGGGCGGTTTTTTATTTGCTCCGGATCGAACACCTGGTTGTTGGCATGGATAAAATCGAGGATAGCCTCGCGGCCTTCTGCCGTGCGGGATGAAGTAACAAAAACCGGCGGCAGCTCTTCCCATTGCTTTGCCAGTTCTTCTTTGTAAACCTCCAGGTTTTGATCGGCCTGCGCGGGTTTGATTTTATCATACTTGGTAAAGACCAGCGCCAGTGGAAGCTGGTTTTCGCCAAAACTGTTGATCATGTTCAGGTCGATCGCCTGCGGAGGGATGCGCAAATCAACCAGCACAAAAGTGCACATGAGATTAACCCTGTTGATCAGATAGTTGCTGATCATAATTTCCCACTTGCCCCGGCTTTTTTTTGAAACTTTTGCATAGCCGTACCCGGGCAGATCCACCAGATACCACTGCCCGTTGATCAGAAAATGATTAATGAGCTGCGTTTTTCCCGGTTGCACCGAAATGCGGGCCAGCGCCTTCCGCTCACAAAGCATGTTGATCAATGAGGACTTGCCCACATTCGACCGCCCGATAAAGGCATATTCAGGCAAAAGCGGCGGCGGGCATTTGCGGTAATCGGTATTGCTTATAATGAATTTGGCTTCCTTTACAATCATCTGCTGCTGGTTGTTTGCTACTTTCTGATGTTGGAAATATGCCGGTCCTTTTTATCGTCGTAAATATCGGAGATGGTAATCATGATCCCGGATTCCTCCACATTGCCAAAATTTTTGTTAACCGATGTTCCGAACATTCTCATGGTCGACGAAAGATTCATATAGGCATTTACCAGCGGCGGAATGTTTTCTTTGCGTTTACGAACAAACTGCTGGAGAATTTTAAAATCCTCCTCATAATTTTCACCTTTAAAAATAGATTCCAGTTGGTGCGGATCGAGTTTGAATTTAACGGGACTATAGGGGTAAACCAAATTATCGGGATCAGAGAAATACTTGTGAAGAAAATACATAATGGCCTCCCGTGCAAGCTGATCGGTGTGCGGATACATGGTGATCTTTCCAAAGAAGTACTTAACATCAGGGCTTTGAAGCACGATGGCACCCAACCCGTCCCAGAGGTTATCCAGCGAATAAATCCCTTTCCTTACATTTCGGGCCGGCTGGTAGTCAGGTTGCACAAACGACCGCCCCAGTTCGATAGTGTAAGGCAGGTATTCCCTGATGAATTGTGGTGAATAATGGAACAGTTTCGAGGTGGGGGTTTTTACCTTCCCCTGCTCATCGAATGCCAGCTTTGCGCAATGAATGAAGCGGTAACCGCCTACAATTTCCTCGTCTTCAGGACTCCACACCAGCAGTTGCTGAAATGGATTTTCACCCTCGTCATAGGCATCAATGTCGAGACTCTTGCCTGTACCGCCACCCGCAGCCCTGAAAGATAATTCGCGCAAACGGCCGATTTCCCTTAAAACATTGGGAGCATTATTGGCATCGATAATGTAAATCTCTTTGCTGCCAAAATGTGTAAACCTAACAAATCGCTTTTCATTCAGTTCTTCCCTGAGTAACTGCCTTTCGACTTTAGGAATAAGTTCTACCATCTATATCTGTCAATTAGCTGATCAATAAATTAACCGAGCGGGAAATCCTCTCCCCTGCCAAGTGCATACACATGCTTCTTCAGCAGTTCTGCCCATTCGGCATGGCTGTGCCTTTTGTCGAATGTTTCGATCGGAATGGTTTTGCCAAAAGTAATTTCGACCACCTTATTCTTTTGCCTGAACATTTCATCGACCAGGTACAGCATTTCAATGTTTGCTTTGATGCTAAGCCGCTTTCTCCAGTTGGCAATTCCATAAAAAAAATTGGTGTTCCTTCCGCTGATATGTACCGGCACCACATCACGCTTATATTTAATGGCGCGGGTAAGAAAAGTTTTTCTCCAATCCACATCCATGATCTTCCCCTTTTGCTTTCGCGAAACCAGGCCGGCCGGAAAATAAAGCAGCAGCACATCCGATGCAAAGGTATCGTTAAAGATTTGAATATTATCGGCGTTGCTGCCATGCTTGTTGATCGGGATAAAAAGCTCGCGCAGATTGGGCAGGTACATCAACAGATCGTTTACAGGAAAAAGGAAATCCCTTCTTTTCCGCCCTACAACGCTCATCAGTGCCATGCCGTCGAGGCCGCCCAGCGGATGATTCGATGCGATGATCTGCCGCCCGGTTTCGGGCAGGTTTTCCAGGCCCTTCACCTTAATGACCGCCCCGAACATGTCCAGAATGGCATTCACAAAATCCACTCCGAATTTGTCGCGGTTGCTGTAAATGGCCTCATTCACCTCCTCCTGATGTATCACCCGCCTGAGGTACGACAGCACAAAACCGGGCATTACCTTTTTCAGTGTCGGGTTCTTATCGGCAAGTACCTTGTCGAGATCAATAAAGTTGCGGGAGATTTCCGGATGCTTATTCCGGTCATGCTGTTCAACATCCATACGTCTTTACTTAAAACCACACAAAGTTAACCATTAATAACAACTGACTTGTAAAAATAGATAAAATTGAATCAGCATGCAGCTTCCGCGACATTTTTCATCTTTCTTACAAAAACCCTGGTGGGGTTCTGGTGGAATTTAAGCTTTTTTCATACACTTCTGAAACACTTGCTAAATCGGGCTTCCAGCTATCAACATAAAATTCTTGGTGGGAAAAAGTGTCAAAAGTTATCAACAAAGTAGGTTTTTGTGGGAAAATTTGCTATATATTTGGCGGATAAATCAGAAGTGTGGTAGAGCTTACGTACACATACGAATGCAAGGTTGACGCAAAGGGACGCATCCTGCTTCCGGGAAAGCTGAAAAGCGAACTGGAAAAGGAGATCCCTAACGGCTTCATCATCAAGCGGGGCATTTTTAATCCCTGCCTCGAGGTGTGGCCGACGGAGGAATGGAACAAGAAATTGGCAGAAATCAACAAGCTCAACCGGTTCATACAAAAGAATGTAAAGTTTATTCGCAAGTTTCTGGCCGGTGTTAAGCCGGTGGACCTGGATGGCGCAGGTAGGCTCAACATACCCAAGGATCTGATGACGTTTGCAGGCATCAGCAAGACCATCGTCATCACCTCGCAGATCAATTTTCTGGAAATCTGGGATAAAGACAAGTACGAACTCGAAGTAGCCGATTCCGACGACTTTGGCACACTGGCCGAAGAAGTGATGGGAGGCATCAACCCGCAGGAGGACGAGATATGACAGCATACCACCAGCCTGTGTTACTCAGGGAAAGCATAGAAGGCCTCGGGATAAAGCCGGGGGGCACCTACGTGGATGCTACTTTTGGCGGAGGCGGACATTCGAAAGCAATACTTGAAAATCTCGAAAATGGCCGCCTCCTCGCTTTTGACCAGGACGAGGACGCCCTGAACAATGTGCTCGACGACGAGCATTTCATCCTGATCAATCATAATTTCAGGTATCTGAAAAATTTCCTGAAATATCACCAGGCACTGCCGGTTGATGGCATCCTTGCCGACCTCGGCGTCAGTTCCCATCAGTTTGATGAAGCGGAACGCGGGTTTTCCATCCGGTTCGACGGACCGCTGGACCTGCGCATGAACCGCCGTCAAAAACTTGATGCAAAACAGGTTTTGAATGACTATCCGGAAGAAAAGCTCCAATATATATTAAAGGAGTATGGCGAACTGACCAATGCGAGAGCCATTGCTTCGGCTGTTGCAAAAAGCAGAAACAATAAGCCGTTCATAACTTTCGAAGATCTCAGGGAAAGCCTCCGGCATCTGGAACCGAAGGGAAAGGAAAACAAGTTTTACGCGAGAGTAATGCAGGCGCTTCGCATCGAGATCAATCAGGAACTGGAGGTTTTAAAGGATTTTCTTTTACAGACTGCAGAAGTCCTGAAAAGCGGCGGAAGACTGGTGGTGATCTCCTACCATTCGCTGGAAGACCGGTTGGTTAAGAATTTCATCAAAACCGGCAATTTCGAAGGCAAGGTAGAAAAGGATTTTTACGGTAATCCGAAGGTTCTTTTTGAAGCCGTGAACAAAAAGCCCGTGGTACCCGGCGATGAAGAGATTCGCAAAAACAGCAGGGCGAGAAGTGCAAAACTCAGAATCGCAGAAAAGATTTAGCAATGAGTAAACCGGCAAATACCATCAAAAATGTAAACCGTGAGGAAAAGCACGGCAGCAGGGGCAAAAAAGCCGGCCGGACCATTGGCCGCCAATTGCACAACCTGCTCGACGGATCCTTTCTGAATCGCGACAGCGTATTTGCCTGGATGCCCTTTATCTTTTTCATTGCCCTGATCGGGATCGTCTACATTGGCAACAATCATTTCGCCGAACGCAAGATCAGGGAGATCAACAGGCTGAATACTGAGATCAAGGAATTGGGATTCGATTACCTGAACATGAAATCCAGGGTGAACGAAAAAACCCGCGCCTCCTTTCTGGCCCGTGAACTGGAAAAGCACGGCATCAAGCCGCTGGTGGAGCCGCCTGAAAAAATATTTATCAAAAAATAAAACTAAAGCACAGCATGGGTAAAGCAGGAAAAAAATATGCAGAGACAGGTCCGGGCCACGAAAGCATGGTTCGCACCTATATTGTCTTTGTCCTGCTTTTCATTTTCGGTATGGCCGTAATCATCAAGGCGGCGCATATACAGATTTTCGAGGGCGCCGAACTGAGGCTTCAGGCCGAAAAGATGGAATACCGTTATTTTGATGTGGATGCCATTCGCGGGAATATTTATGCTGCCGACGGCAATCTTATCGCGACTTCCATTCCCATTTTCGACATCAGGATGGATGCGGCTTCCGACCTAATCCCGGACCACCTGTTCAACGACAGTGTTTCATGGCTTGCCCTGGGTCTTTCCAGGATGTTTGGCGACCGGACCAACTGGGGATACAAAAAATACCTGCAGAATGCACGCAGGGATGGCAACCGATACCTCCTCATTCAAAACAACGTAACTTACGACCAGCTCTCCGAATTGAAAAAACTCCCCATCTTCAACCGGGGAAAATATCTGGGCGGACTGATAGCCGAACGATCCACACGCCGCGAATATCCATACGGAATGCTCGCAAGGCGAACCCTGGGCTATGTACGCACAAACGTGTTCGATACGCTGCATGTAGGGCTCGAAGGCTATTTTGACGAATACCTGAAAGGCCAGCCCGGCAGGCAACTCAAGCAACGAATGGCCAACAAGGCCTGGAAGCCCGTTTTCAATAACAACAACACCGATCCGCAAAACGGGAAAGATCTCATCACAACCATCGACACCTACCTGCAGGATGTTACGGAAAACTCGCTGATGAAGCACCTGTATGCCCACAACGCCGAAAAGGGTACCGCCATCCTGATGGAAGTGCAAACCGGCGAGATCAAAGCCATTGCCAACCTTCAACTGAATGATAAAGGAGAATACGAAGAGCTTTACAATCTTGCAGTTGGTGAAGCATTCGAACCGGGTTCAACTTTTAAGCTTCCGTCGATGATGGTGGCCATGGAGGACGGTATTATCGCCCGGACCGATTCCGTTGAGATCGGCGACGGATGGACCATGTTTCACGGCCGCACCATGAAGGATTCGCATGTGATCGACGGCGACGGATGGCTTACCACAGAGGAGTGTTTTGTGCATTCTTCCAATGTGGGTGTTTCCAAATTGATTTACGACACCTACACCGGCCGTGAGTGGGATTTTTATAATCGGCTCACCGGCATGTTTCCGCTGGAAAAAACCGGCATCGAAATCCACGGTGAACGTACGCCACAGGTAACGTCGCCCGACAGCAGGCACTGGTCGATGGTGACCCTGCCCTGGATGTCGATCGGATACGAAATCATGGTAACACCCTTGCAGGTGCTGACCTTCTACAATGCCGTAGCCAACGATGGGGTGATGGTAAAACCGCGGCTGGTAAAGGAAATCAGGAATGCCGGCAAAACCATCAAAGAATTCAACACCGAAATAATCAGGGAAAATATCTGCTCCGAATCCACACTGAAACTGGCGAAAAGTTATCTCGAAGGCGTGGTTGAGCATGGCACTGCCACGAACATTAAAAACGCCGTTTATAAAATCGCCGGCAAAACCGGCACCGCCAAGATCAACGAACGCGGGCAGTACATCAGCAAGTACAATGCCTCCTTTGTAGGATATTTCCCGGCCGACAAGCCGAGGTATTCATGCATTGTGGTAATCTACCGGCCCAACGAAGGCGCATACTACGCCACCCTGGTAGCCGCGCCGGTTTTCAAGGAAATCGCGGACATTGTATATGCCACCGAACTCGACATTCACCCGATGGAGAAAAACGAATACGTGGAAGAACTGGTGGAAAACACCCTTGTTGTCCCGGACAAACTCCTGGAAAAAACCGGATACGATGCGAACCAACTGACTGATCTCAGCGAAAGCTTCGCTGAATTCGTGAAGATGGAAGCTATTCCGGATGTTACGGGGCTCGGTGCACGCGACGCTGTTTACCTGCTCGAAAACCTGGGCCTGGTGGTGAAAATGAAAGGAAAAGGCCTGGTGAAGAAGCAATCGCTGGCACCCGGCACACCACTGCGCAGGGGCAATCATATATATCTGAACCTTGAAATCTGACAACAAAAGTGGAGAAAAGGCTGGATTACATATTGACCGACATAAAAACCGAAGCAGTTATCGGCAGCGCCGATATGCAAATCGAAAAAATCGAGTTCGATTCGCGCGAGTTGGGGAAAGGCGATCTGTTCGTTGCGGTAAAAGGCACCCGCACCGATGGCCACAACTTTATTGCGGCAGCCATCGAAAAAGGCGCTATCGCTGTGATCTGCGAAGAAATTCCTGCCAACGCGCCTGAGGGGGTTACTTTTATCCGCGTAAAAAACAGCGCCGTTGCCCTGGGTCAAGCTGCTGCGGCATATTATCAGCATTCAGGCAAAAAGCTCAGGGTAGTGGGCGTAACGGGCACCAACGGCAAAACCACCACGGTATTTCTGCTTTACCAGCTTTATCGCGAACTGGGATATCAGGCAGGTCTGCTTTCGACCATCGAAAACCGCATTGGCGACGAGCGCCTTAAATCCACCCACACCACGGCCAACGCCCTGCAAATTCAGAAGAACCTTCACCGGATGGCAGAGAGCGGCTGCAATTATTGCTTTATGGAAATCAGCTCCCATGCCATCGACCAGGAGCGGATCGCCGGCCTTCACATACATGGGGCGATTTTCACAAACATCACCCATGATCACCTGGATTACCACCAGAGTTTCGACCGCTATATCAAAGCAAAAAAGAAATTGTTCGACGAATTGCCGGCATCGGCGTTTGCGCTGGTAAATCGGGACGATAAGCACGCGCAGGTCATGCTTCAGAATACAAAAGCTAAAAAAGCTGCCTACAGCATAAAAAACATTTCGGATTTCAAGGGCAAAATCCTCGAAAACCGCTTCGAAGGCCTGCATATGCGGATCGAGGGGCAGGATTTCTGGAGCCGGTTGGTGGGATACTTCAATGCCTACAACCTGATGGCAGCCTATGGCGCAGCCATGCTCGACGGGCAGAAACAGGAAGAGGTTTTGCTGGCGCTGAGCGGCCTGCAGCCGGTGGAGGGCCGTTTCGAGGTTGTTCCTTCCAACAGCGGCATCATCGGCATTGTTGATTACGCACACACTCCCGATGCCCTGCAGAATGTGCTTGAAACTGTTAATACCGGCCGCAGCGGCAACGAGCATGTACTTACGATCATTGGCGCCGGCGGCGACCGCGACCGCACCAAAAGGCCGCTGCTCGCACAGGTAGCCTGCCGCTACAGCGATCGCGTAATCCTCACTTCCGACAATCCGCGAAGCGAAGATCCCGAAGCCATCATCCGTGAAATGGAAGCGGGACTAAGCAGCGAAATGAAAAGAAAAACCGTAAAGATTACCGACAGGAAAGAAGCCATAAAAACGGCCACCATGATTTCCGTGAAAGGCGACATCATCCTGCTGGCAGGTAAGGGACACGAAACATATCAGGAAATTAAAGGACAGCGACACCACTTTGACGACCGTGAAATTTTGAACGAATTTTTAAACCAGATATAAGAGATGTTGTATTATTTGTTTGGCTGGCTCGACAGGGCATTTGACATACCGGGCGCCGGAGTATTTCAGTATATTTCGTTCCGCGCCGGCATGGCGGTGATCATTTCGCTGATCATCTCGCTCCTGTTCGGAAAACGGCTGATCAATTACCTGAACAAAAAACAGGTTGGCGAGACCATTCGCGACCTCGGCCTGCACGGCCAAATGGAAAAACAGGGCACACCCACCATGGGAGGACTGATCATTCTCGGAGCCATACTGGTACCTACGTTTTTGTTTGCCAAACTCGACAACATCTACGTCATCATCATCCTGATCACCACTGTCTGGCTGGGGCTGATCGGCTTTATCGACGATTATATCAAGGTATTTAAAAAAGAGAAAAAAGGCCTCGCCGGCAGGTTCAAGATCCTGGGACAGGTAACGCTTGGGCTGTTTGTGGGGCTGATGATGTACTATCATCCTGACATTGTGATCCGCGAAAAAATTGCAGACACCTCCTTTATCGAATCGGCGGAAGAATTCGAACGGAACACCATCAACGAAACGCCCATTCTGTTTGCGCCCCAGCCGGTGAAATCTACAAAATCCACCATCCCGTTTGTAAAAAACAACGAACTGGATTATTCGGTCTTCCTGTCATGGCTTGGTGAAGGATACAAAAAATGGACGATCCTGATTTTTATTCCGATAGTGATATTTATCATCGCCGGGGTGTCAAACGGGGCCAACCTCACCGACGGCATGGACGGGCTGGCCACCGGCACGTCTGCTATTATCGGTACCACGCTGGCCGTGTTTGCTTATGTTTCGGGTAATATCTTTTTTGCCAATTACCTCAACATCATGTACATCCCCGATACAGGCGAACTGGTAGTTTTCATCAGCGCATTCGTGGGGGCATGCATCGGCTTTTTGTGGTACAACTCCTTCCCGGCGCAGGTATTCATGGGCGACACCGGATCGCTTTCGATCGGCGGCATCATCGCTGTGTTTGCTATCATGCTGCGCAAGGAACTGCTGATTCCGATCCTTTGCGGCATTTTCCTGGCAGAAAGCCTGTCGGTGATGATGCAGGTAAGCTATTTCAAATACACGAAAAGAAAATACGGTGCGGGCAGACGGATATTTAAAATGTCGCCGCTGCACCATCATTACCAGCTCAAGGGCTATGCGGAACCCAAAATCGTGCTGCGGTTTTTTATCGTAGGCATTATGCTGGCAATCTTTACAGTGATCACGTTAAAAATCAGGTAGGAGGATGAATATTGAGCAACAGAATAGTCATACTGGGAGGTGGCGAAAGCGGCGCGGGAGCGGCTGTTCTGGCAAAGAAAAAAGGATTTGAGGTTTTTGTTTCCGACAAGGGAACGATTCACAAAAAATACAAAGACGTTCTTTCACACTTTGACATTGAATTTGAGGAAGGCAAACACACCATCCACAGGCTGCTTGCGGCCGATGAGGTGATCAAAAGCCCCGGCATTCCGGATCATATCCCGGCAATCACTGAAATCCGGGAAAAACGGATTCCTGTGATTTCGGAGATTGAATTCGCAGGACGATATACCGGGGCGAAAAAGATCTGCATCACGGGCAGCAACGGCAAAACCACCACCACGCTGCTCACCTATCATATCCTGAAAAATGCGGGACTGGATGTGGGCCTTGGCGGCAATGTGGGGAAAAGCATGGCCTGGCTGCTGTCGGAAAGGGACTATGAATACCTCGTCCTGGAGATCAGCAGTTTTCAGCTCGACGGAATGTTCGATTTCAAGGCGGAAATCGCGGTGCTGACCAACATCACACCCGATCATCTCGACCGCTATGGCAACAGCTTCGACCGGTATGCGGAATCTAAATTAAGGATCGCACAAAACCAGACATCGGAAGATGCTTTCGTGTACTGCCTCGACGATCCGGAAATCACCGGAAGGCTAAACATGCTGCCGGGCAAAGCTGATAGATTTCCTTTCAGCCTGGAGCACCGGGATTTCGGTGAAGGCGCCTTTCTCAGAAATCAACAAATACATAATGAACAGGAATTAGAAATCAATATAAAGAAAGAAAAAATGGTAATGACTTTACAGGAACTGGCCCTGAGCGGCAGACACAATGCCTACAATTCCATGGCTGCAGGTGTGGCTGCGCGACTGCTTGACATCCGAAAGGATTTCATCAAGCAAAGCCTGTCCGATTTTCAGGGAGTGGAACACCGGCTCGAATTTGTAGCCATGGTGCGTGGCATTGAGTTTATCAACGACTCCAAGGCCACCAACGTCAACAGCACATGGTATGCGCTGGAGAATGCTTCCAAACCGGTGATCTGGATTGCCGGTGGGCAGGATAAGGGCAATGACTATGGAAGCCTCGTGCCACTGGTGGAGGATAAAGTGAAAGCCATTATTTGCCTCGGGGTGGACAACAGCAAAATTGTAAAGGCATTCTCCAAACATACAGGCATTACATTGGAAACGCAATCGGCCGAAGACGCCGTAAAACTGGCTTACAAACTTGGCATAAAGGGCGATACCGTCCTGCTTTCGCCGGCATGTGCCAGTTTCGATTTGTTCGATAACTACGAGGACCGTGGAAACCAATTCAAAACTGCAGTGTTGAATTTGTAGCATAGTTAATAATTAAAAAATGAGGATCGATTGGATAAAAGGTGATAAGGTGATCTGGATGCTGGCCATCCTGCTGTCGGTATTGTCGCTGCTGACGGTGTACAGCTCCACCGGCTCGCTGGCGTGGCTGCAGCGCGGCGGCGATACCGAGTACTACCTCATCAAGCAGTTCATGGTGGTGGTGTTCGGGCTGGCCATCATGTACATCGCTTACCTGATCCCGTTCAGATACTATTCACGCATCGGGCAATTCCTGTTTTACATCTCAATCCCGCTGCTCCTCGCCACCCTTGTATATGCACCGGAAATCAACCAGGCAAGCCGCTACCTTGAATTCGATGTTCCGCTGGCGGGCACCCTGTCGTTCCAGACTTCCGACCTGGCCAAGCTGGCGCTGATCATGTTCCTGGCACGTTTTCTTTCCAAAAAGCAGGACGAGATCAAAAGCTTCAAACACGGTTTCATCAGGATCATCATTCCGGTGATCATCGTTTGTGCATTGATTTTACCGGCTAACCTTTCCACTGCAGCCATGCTTTTTGCAGTAAGCATGATCCTGCTTTTCATCGGCAAAGCAAGCCTGAAGCATCTCGGGCTGCTGGTACTGACCGGCGTTGCTGTTTTCGGAATTTTGTGGGGCATCAACAAATACAACCCGGAGGTGCTTCCCAGGGTAAATACCTGGATGAGCCGGCTGGAAAGCTTCGTCGACAAAGACAAGGAACCCAGCTATCAGGTGGTGCAGTCGAAAATTGCGGTAGCCACCGGAGGCCTTACCGGCAAAATGCCCGGCAACAGCACCCAGCGCAATTTTTTGCCCCACTCCTATTCGGATTTTGTATATGCCATCATTATAGAAGAATACGGCCTGATTGGCGGCACCGTGATCATGCTGATGTTTATGATCCTGCTGTTCAGGTCGATGAAAATCGCTCGAAAATGCAATGTGCTGTTCGGCAGCTATCTGGTAACGGGCATCAGTTTCCTGATGGTGTTTCAGGCCCTGATCAACATGGGTGTGGCCGTAAGCATCCTGCCTGTAACCGGGCAAACGCTTCCGTTCATTTCCATGGGGGGCACCTCATTCTGGTTTTCATGCCTGGGGTTGGGAATGATTTTGAGCGTAAGCAAATCGGTGGTAGAACCCGAAACTGAAAAACCAAAAAATATGTCATATGCCACTGCGTAAGGTAAAAATACTGATATCGGGCGGAGGAACCGGAGGCCATGTGTTTCCGGCCATTGCCATTGCCGATGCGCTGAAGCGTAGGATACCGGATGTGGACATCCTGTTTGTGGGCGCCAGGGGCCGCATGGAAATGGAAAAGGTGCCCCTGGCGGGCTATCCGATTAAAGGGCTTTGGATTAGCGGATTTCAGCGCAGGCTGACTGCAAAGAACCTGCTCTTCCCGTTCAAGCTCGTCTTCAGCCTGATGCAGGCAGCCCTCATTGTGCGCAGGTTCAGGCCTGATGTAGCCATCGGTGTGGGTGGCTATGCCAGCGGGTCCACCATGAAAATGGCCGCCCGCAACAAGGTTCCGGTGGTGCTGCAGGAACAGAATTCCTATCCCGGTATCACCAACAAGCTGATGGCTAAAACCGCCGACGTGATCTGCGTGGCTTACGAAGGCATGGAAAAATATTTCCCGAAGGAAAAGCTGGTGATCACCGGCAATCCCGTGCGGCAAAACGTCATAGAAATCAAAGGAAAGAAAAATGCCGCGTTGGAATATTTCGAACTGGACAAAAATAAACTGGTGGTGTTGGTTGTGGGCGGAAGTCAGGGGGCCCGATCGATCAACGAAAGTATAGACAAAAACCTTGAACTTCTGGCAATGAGCGACCTGCAAGTGATCTGGCAAACCGGAAAGTTTTATACCGACCGGGCGCGTAAGGCAATTCTGGAAAAGGTTAACGGTAACAAAAAAAACAGCATGAGGGTTGAAGAATTTATCACGAGGATGGATTACGCTTACGCTGCTGCCAGTATTGTCATTTCACGTGCAGGCGCCATTGCTATTTCTGAACTGAGCGCCGTGGGTAAGCCATGTATTCTCATCCCGCTGCCCTCCGCCGCCGAAGATCACCAGACGCAAAACGCCCTGGCACTTGCCGAAAAAGATGCGGCCATTCATTTGAAGGATACTGACGCCGCGGAAGAACTCGGCAGGATCATCATCAGGCTGGCAAAGGATGAGGAACGCAGAAACATCCTTGCGGAAAACATAAAAAAGATGGCCGTGCACAATTCGGCAAATCAGATTGCGGATGAAGTCATCAAACTGATTGGAAAGGAACATGCAGCTTAACAGCTTTACATATGTATTTTTCGTGGGCGCCGGCGGCATTGGCATGAGCGCGCTCGCCCGCTATTTTATGTGGCAGGGCAAAAAATGCGCCGGATACGACAGAACACGCTCCCCGCTTACGGATGAGCTGACCGCGGAAGGCATGGCCCTTGTTTTCGGGGACGAGCCGCAACTGATACCCGCGGATTTTAACAACCGCGAAAAAACACTGGTGGTGATCACACCGGCCATCAGTGCGAGTAACCGTCTGCTGAACCATTTCCGCGAAAATAATTTCACCATTCTTAAAAGAGCAGATGTGCTGGGGCATATCACCTCAGCATATAAAACCATTGCGGTAGCAGGAACGCACGGAAAAACGACGGTATCAACCATGTGCGCACATGTGCTTAATGTGTCGGCGCAAAAAAGCCTGGCCATTCTTGGCGGTATTTCCAAAAATTACAAAACTAACTTTTTGATCGCCGAAGATCCTGAATTTGCCGTAACCGAAGCCGACGAATACGACCGGTCCTTCCTGAAGCTGAATCCATGGTTTGCCGTGATCACCGCCGCCGATGCCGACCATCTCGACATTTACGGAACCCTCGACGCCATGATGGGCGCATTCGCTGAATTTGCCTCACAGGTACATCCGAAGGGTCTGTTGCTGATGAAAAATACGGTAAAGATCAACACAGAAAAACTCCGGGTAAATAAAATTTTAAGCTACTCGGCAGAAGATTCTACAGCAGACGTGTATGCCGATAACCCCGCTGTAAAAAACGGGCGCATGCACTTCGATATGGTTTATCCGGAAGGCAGAATCAAAGACCTGCAAATGCAGTCGGGTGGAAAAATGAACCTTGAAAACGCGCTGGCTGCGGTTTTCATCGCACTGCAGGCAGGCGTAAAGGAGTACGAAATCAGAAAAGGGCTGGCTACTTTCAGCGGAATAGTTCGCCGGTTCGATGTGCAGATCAACAGTGACAAAATCGTATATGTGGATGATTACGCACATCATCCCGAAGAAATCAGGGCGCTGGTGGAAGCCGTGCGGATCACCTGGCCGGGCAGAAAGGTAACAGGGATTTTCCAGCCCCACCTGTTTAGCCGTACGCGCGATCTGGCCGAAGGATTTGCCAAAAGCCTGGAATTGCTTGATGTGGTGATCCTCACCGGAATTTATCCGGCCCGCGAAGAGCCGGTTCCGGGAGTGAACCCGGAAATGATCCTGGATAAAATCAGGAAAGCAGAAAAACAACTGATACAAAAGGATCAACTGATCAATCATTTAAAAAACAGCGAACAGGATGTGCTGCTAACCATTGGTGCCGGCGACATCGACAGGCTTGTTGAACCGATCCGCAAAATGCTGAAAGCGAAATATAAAACCGACAGACAGGTATGATGAGATTTTTTCAAATATCATTCTGGTTGCTGGTATTTGCCGGAATAACGGTAATCCTGGGCTTTGCCAGGCAGGAGCAGAAAAACATCGTTTGCTCGGGATTGCGAATTGTGATCCCCGATGCAGATACCCCCGGGTTTGTTACGGAAGCAGATCTTCGCAGGATCATCACCCATCACCACGACAGCATCCCGGGCCTTTATCTCGACAGTGTTCATTCCGAACAACTGGAAAACCTGCTGAAAAGCAATCCGTACATCTCGGGTGCCGATGTGGTAAAGTCGCTGCTTGGCGAGGTGATCATCGAAGCACACCGGAACAGAGCGCTGGCAAGGGTTATCACCTCGGGAGGCGAATCCTTCTATCTGTCGGAAGCCGGTACCGTGATGCCGGTAAGCACTAAGTACACCCCGCGGGCAATTGTGGCAAGCGGAGCAATAGACCTGCCTGCGTCAAAGATCCGGCAATTGCAGGAGGAAAAATCAAGCCTCCACAATCACCCGCTGCTGTCGCAAACTCATTACCTGGCGGGCAGATTGAAGCAGCATCCGTTTCTGAATGCCTACGTCGAACAGATTTTTATTAACCAAAAACAGGAGTTTGAGCTGATACCTGCCGATGGTGGTCACATCATCGTACTTGGCGACCTGAGCAACCTTGAAATAAAAATCGAAAACCTGCTTGCATTTTACCAGGCAGCAAAACCCAGGATGAGCGAAAAAGCTTATCGCGAAATCAATTTAAAATACATCAATCAGGTGGTTTGTAAAAAATAATCAAATATGGAATCATCGAATATCATTGTAGGGCTTGACATTGGAACGACCAAGATCGCGGCCATCGTAGGCAGGCGGTCGGAACACGGAAAGGTGGAGATACTCGGGCACGGCAAAACCGAATCGATCGGGGTAAAGCGTGGTGTGGTTTCCAATATCGAAAATACCGTTCAATCAATCCGCCGGGCAGTGGAGGAAGCAGAGCTGAAATCCGGCGCAGAAATCAAATATGTGAACGTGGGCATTGCAGGGCAGCACATTAAAAGCCTGCAGCACCGCGGCAGCCTGATCCGCGAAAACAACGACGAAGAGATCAACCAGCAGGACATCGACAAACTGCTGCACAGCATGTACAACCTCAACATGAGCCCGGGCGAGGAGATCATCGACGTGATCCCGCAGGAATACATCATAGACAACGAACAGGGCATCCGCCACCCCATCGGCATGCTGGGTAATTCGCTGGAAGCCAATTTCCATATCATCATCGGGCAAACCACGGCTGCAAAAAACATTTACAAATGTGTGCGCAAGGCGGGACTCGAGGTGGTGGACCTCATCCTCGAACCCATCGCTTCATCCAAGGCCGTGCTGAGCGATGAAGAAAAAGAAGCCGGTGTGGTGCTGGTGGACATCGGCGGCGGAACCACCGATATTGCCATCTTTCAGGATGGTATAATCCGGCATACCGCCGTCATCCCGCTTGGCGGCGACATCCTTACCGAAGACGTTAAGGAAGGCTGCACCATCATCCGCAAACATGCCGAAGAACTGAAAGTGAAATTCGGTTCGGCATTGGCCAACGAAAACAAAGAGGAGGAAATCGTCGCCATTCCCGGCTTGCGCGGCAGACCACCAAAAGAGATCAGCCTGAAAAACCTGGCCAGCATCATTCAGGCCCGCATGGAAGAGCTGATCGAGCACATTTATTATGAAATAAAAAATTCGGGATACGAAAAGAAACTCATTGCCGGCATCGTCCTTACCGGCGGGGGAGCCATGCTGAGACATGCCGCCCAGCTCACCGAATTCATGACAGGAATGGATACCCGCATCGGATATCCCAACGAGCACCTGGCCAAAGACGTCGCCGCCGAGATGGGCAGCCCGATGTATGCCACCGGTATCGGATTGGTGATCGAAGGGCTG
>JBKHBQ010000352.1:0-3048 GCA_046542305.1 Bacteroidales bacterium | reverse complement strand
AATGACCTCGTCGATCATATCAGAAAACAGGGAAAGGTTTTTTATGAGAAAGGCAAATGATGCATAAAGCCTCCAACCCTACAAATAATCCCTTAATCAGATAATAATTACCTTTGCCCACGTTTTTAAAGAACATCAGCAGGCAGACGTATGGAATTTGTGAACCCTTTGTTTCTTTCCGGTCTGGCCGCACTGGCCATTCCCATCATTATTCACCTGTTCAACTTCAGGAAATTCCGGAAGGTGTACTTTACCAATGTAAAATTCATCGAGGAACTGAAGCAGCAGACGCAGAAACAATCGCAGCTCAAGCATCTGCTCATCCTGCTGATGCGCATGCTGGCCATTGCCGCATTGGTATTTGCCTTTGCACAGCCCTACATTCCGGTTTCGAAAAATGCCGTACACCGCGATGAGCAGAAGGCCGTAAGCATTTACCTCGACAATTCCTTCAGCATGGAAGCGGCATCTGCGGGTGGCAGCCTGCTGGACGAGGCGCTGAAAGATGCCCGCGAAGTGGCCTCGGCTTACGACAACGCCGACAGGTTTCAACTCATCACCAACAATTTTGAAGGACGGCACCAGCGGTATTTCTCAAGAGAAGAATTTTTGGAACTGCTGGATGAAGTGGAGATTGCACCGGTGAGCCGCAACCTTTCGGAAGTTTATAAACGGCAATCCGATCTGTTTGACGAAGAAAACACGGAAAACCGCATTGCATATTATATCTCAGATTTTCAGAAAAACACAACCGACATTGGCAACATTCCTGCCGATACCACCCTGCAGGCTTACCTGCTGCCGGTGGAGGCCAGTGAAAGGAGTAACCTTTTCATCGACTCCATCTGGTTCGAATCGCCGGTGCATCGCGTAAACCAACTGGTGACGCTCACGGTCAGCATTACGAATGCCTCGGAGGAAAACTTCGAAAAAATTCCGGTGCGCCTGCTCATCAATGAACAGCAACGCGCCATTGCCAGTTTCGACATCCAGGCCGGAAAGACCATCGAGGTAAAGCTTCCGTTTACCAACAACGAAACCGGCATTCAATATGGCAAGCTGGAGATCACCGATCATCCGATCACGTACGACGATGATTTTTATTTCACCCTGGAGGTACGGCAGGAAATCCCGATCCTCGCAATCAATGGCAAGGATGAAAATGTATACCTGAACTCCCTCTTCGGAAAAGATTCGGCATTTATTTTGGAAAATGCGCCGGACGAAAGGCTGGATTATGCCTCATTCAACAGGTACAGCCTGATCGTGCTCAACGGCCTGGACATGATCTCCTCGGGTTTATCTCAGGAATTACGCCGGTTTGCCGAAGGTGGAGGAAGCATCGCGGTATTTCCGGGCACCATGGCCGATCCTGGCAGCTACCGGCAGTTTGCCAGCACCCTGGGAAGTGCGTACTATGCTCCGCGCGACACCTTCCAAACCAGGATCAGCAGCATCAACATGCAGAGCAGGCTGTTCGATGATGTGTTTGAATCGCTGCCCGAAAATCCCGATCTCCCGCTGGTTTTTCAGCATTACCCCATCATGTCGTCAACAGCCACCATGCAGGAATCACTGCTTGAACTGCAGGATGGAGATATATTCCTGGGAAGCGAACCTGCCGGAAACGGTTCGCTGTATCTTTTTGCTTCGCCGCTCGACCCGGAATGGACCAGCTTTCCGAAGCATGCCATTTTCGTTCCGACGCTCTACAAAATCGCTTTGCTGAGCCAGCCGCCAAACCGCCTGTATTACACTGCAGGGCAAAACGAGCGCATTACCCTGAATAATTCTGCCGGACCGGGCGACCAGATATTCAGGATAAAAAGCCGCGACAGTGATTTTGAATTTATCCCGGAAATCCGGACCATAAACTCGCGGGTGGAAATCTTTACACGCAACCAGATCCGGCAGGACGGTTTCTATCAGATTATGCATGAAAATGAAACAACCGGAGGCATGGCCTTCAATTACGATCGTACCGAATCGGATATGGATATCTTGTCGAATGAACAACTAAGTACAGCCATTCAGGATGCAGGGCTGAATAATTTCAGCATCATCGAACCGGCAGGGCGGACTCTTTCAAACGTGATCACCGAAATGAATACCGGTGTAAGATTGTGGAAATTGTTTATCTTGCTGGCATTATTGTTCCTCCTGGGCGAGGTGCTTTTATTAAGAATTTGGAAATAAAAAACCTGAGAACATGAGAATACTTGCAGAAGATACAATCGGACTGATCATCGATATGCAGGAACGCCTGTATCCGCACATCCACGATCATGAACAACTGACAAAAAATACGGGCATCCTGATCGAAGGGCTCAAGGCTCTGGAAGTGAAAATGATGGTCACCGAGCAATATACCAAAGGCCTGGGTTTTACCATCGAACCACTTAAGGGCATACTTACCGACATCGAATTCATCGAAAAACAGGCTTTCAGTTGTTGCGACGAACCCAGCTTTTATGAATATCTAGCTTACCATGCCCCGAAATTCGTTATCGTTGCCGGCATCGAAACCCATGTGTGTGTGATGCAGACAACCATTGATCTGATCAGCAACGGCTACCGGCCTGTTATTGTCGAGGATTGCGTGGGATCGCGAAAGCCCTCCGACAAAGCCATTGCCATTGAAAGGATGCGACAGGAAGGCGCTTACATCACTACCTACGAATCCATCCTTTTCGAACTGCTGCGTTATTCAGGTACGGACGCCTTTAAAAAGGTTTCCAGACTTGTTAAATAATAAATTCCTGATACTCGAATACTTTGTATTGGAAACCCGCTACACCAGCGGTATTGTTGATAAATAAAGTAGGAATATTCATCCTTTTTCACTCTCTTTGTAAGCGCATTAGCACGTTTCGGACAATGTGCGGCACAATACCTGAACGATCACTAAAAAATTTATTGCGGACGGAAAACTATTGATGGACAACGAAAACACCCACATCAACGACGAAGAACAGAACCCGGAAGAGAAGCAGCAGGCATCCACGCCTCCCGCGAGGCACGACGACGGCACCTATAAAACCGTGGCCC
>JBKHBQ010000060.1:0-16759 GCA_046542305.1 Bacteroidales bacterium | reverse complement strand
CGCTCGGATAATGTGCTGGTAACGGGTTCTGCAAAATAATTGCGCCCACCAACCGAAAGCGTCTTTGCGCAGCGCCGGCTCTAAACAATATGGTGCGAGCCTTGTTTGATTAGGTAGTACGATTAAACCGGATATCAATATGAAAAACTACCAGCGCAATATAGATGAAGGTGGATTGCACAGCAATGACCAACCCACCAACAGCAACCATCAGCTCGAACGTTCGCAGGATTACCAGGAACAGTATAACGAGTGGAAAAATTCGGAAGAATTCAAAAAGCTGATAGAAAGGCTCTACAATGCTTATACCCAAAAGGAAAACGGCGACGACAACCTGCAACTGAACCCGCACAATTCGCCAGGCGCCGATGCCATCTCCATCAGTGAGATCGACGACAACGACCCGCAGACCTTCAGGTTTCTGATGGATTACATGAAGGAGCAGGTGATCAAACAAAATTACCGGCCTTACAGCTCCACCATCGAGCATAAAAGCATCGACCACCGCCAGCTCGTTTTCGAACGCCACTACCTCAAGCCCAATGTTCCAAAGAAAGACAAACCCGCCGAACAGCTTTACGGCAACGTCCTTATCGAACTTGAATTTGCCGGGGAGGAAGTGAAATACCTCAAGCTGCTTTCAACCTATTACACCGGATACGATTACAAACCCGCCATGCAGTTTCACGATCTTATCGTGCGGGTATTTTCAGCCTGACCTGCCCGGGATTTTGTTAACTTACGCTGATGAATCACCTTCTTCAATTTACGGATAAAGGAATCTACTGTCAGCAGGCCGGTGTATATATCGATCCGTGGAAACCCGTGTACAATGCGCTGGTCACCCACGGGCATTCCGATCATGCACGCCGCGGCCATCATGAATATCTGGCGCATAAGGATGCTGTTCCTGTGATCAGATACCGGCTTGGCGGAATCAGAATACGGGGTGTGGAATATGGTGAAAACATCCGCATAAACGGCGTGAATTTTTCCTTTCATCCTGCCGGCCATGTTCCCGGTTCGGCACAAATACGTGTGGAGCATAAAGATGAGGTGTGGGTAGTGTCGGGAGATTATAAACTTGCCGGCGACGGCATCTCCGTCCCCTTCGAACCGGTACGCTGCCATACCTTTATCACCGAGTCCACCTTTGGGCTGCCGGTTTTTCATTGGGACGACCAGGAGGTGGTGTACAATTCGATCCGCCATTGGTGGAAGCAAAACCGGGACAACGGCAAAACCTCCGTACTGATTGGCTATGCCCTCGGCAAAGCCCAGCACCTCATCAAGGCCCTGACCGGAACTGAAGGAAAGATTTTCACACACGGTGCCATCGAAAACATTAATGTTGTGATGCGGGAACAGGGCATCCCCCTGCCCGAAACCACCCTTGTGACACCGGAAACGTCCAGGGAAGAATTTACCGGCAACCTGGTGGTTGCGCCGCCCTCGGAACTCGGTTCGCCCTGGATGAAAAAATTCCTGCCCTATGCCACTGCCATGGCCTCAGGGTGGATGGCATTGCGCGGCATGCGCCGGCGCCGGTCGGTGGATCGCGGTTTTGTGCTCAGCGACCATGCCGACTGGGAAGGCCTCAACCGGGCGGTGGAAGCTACGGGAGCCGAAAATGTGATCGCCACCCACGGCTATGCCGATATTTTTGTCAGGTGGCTCCGCGAAAAAGGCCTCAACGCCATGACTGAACAGACCCGGTTCGAGGGCGAAACCATTCTCGGGGAGGAGGAATCATGAAACTTTTTGCAGAGTTGATCGCACAACTGGACGAAACCACCAAAACAAATGTAAAGGTGGAAGCGCTGGCTGAATATTTTCGCAGGGCTGAAGATCGTGATAAAGTATGGTCGATCGCCCTGCTGTCGCACCGCCGCCCCAGGCGTGCCGTCACCACCACCCTGTTGCGCGAATGGGCCGCCGAAATGGCCGGCATCCCGCTGTGGCTGTTCGAAGAAACCTATCATGTGGTGGGCGACCTTGCCGAAACCATCGCCAAAGTGATCACCACAGAAAATACCGCTGAACCGCCCACCCTCACTGAAGTGATCGGCGATCTGATCGACATGAAAAATGCGGACGAGAAAACGAAAAAACAACATGTTACGTGCATGTGGTTCCGCATGGACAGCCGGCAAAGATTTGTCTTCAACAAGATCCTTACGGGCGGTTTCCGCATCGGCATCAGCCAGAAACTGATGACCCGCGCCCTGGGAAAAGCCACCGGCATCGACGAAAACCTGCTTGCCCACCGCCTGATGGGCGACTGGGATCCGGCCGCGGTAACCTTTCATGAACTGGTACTCGAAAAAAGCACCCTGGAGGATTCTTCCAGGCCCTACCCTTTTTACCTGGCTTACCCGCTGGAACAGGAGCTGACCGAACTGGGCGACCCCGCAGGCTGGAGCGCCGAACGCAAATGGGACGGCATTCGCGGGCAGTTGATCCTGCGAAAGAAAGAGCTTTTCGTATGGTCGAGGGGCGAAGAGCTGGTCACCGAAAAATATCCCGAATTCCTGGCGCTGAAAAAGATCCTGCCCGACGGCACGGTAATGGACGGGGAGATCATGCCGTTTGTAGAAGACTTGCCCCTGCCCTTTCAGGCGCTGCAAACCCGCATCTGGCGAAAAACCGTTTCGAAGAGCCTGCTGCAAAAAACCCCGGTGATCTTTATGGCCTACGACCTGCTGGAATGGCAGGGAACAGACATCCGGGAAAAGCCCTTTAAAGAAAGAAGAAAGCTTCTGGAATCCATGATTGAAAGTCTTCCAACCAATAAAGCCCTGAGGATTTCGCCGGCGGTAAGGTTCAGTACGTGGTTCGAGCTGTTTGCGGAGCGCGAGCGGTCGAAGGAACTGAAAACCGAAGGCCTCATGCTCAAGCAAAATGATTCGCCCTACCGCGTTGGACGCAAAAAAGGCGACTGGTGGAAATGGAAGATCGACCCGTACACCATCGATGCGGTGCTTACCTATGCCATGCGTGGCCACGGACGCAGAGCCAACCTCTACACCGATTATACCTTCGGACTGTGGGACCAGGGAGAACTGGTAACGTTTGCCAAAGCCTACTCCGGCCTCACCGATGCCGAATTCCGCGAAGTGGACCGCTTTGTAAAACAGAATACCATCCAGCGCTTCGGACCGGTACGGCAGGTGGAGCCGCTGCTGGTGTTCGAGATCCATTTCGAAGGCATCGCCTTTTCCAGCCGCCACAAATCCGGCGTGGCAGTTCGTTTCCCACGCATCCACCGCTGGCGCAAGGATAAAAAACCGGAGGATGCCAACTCGCTGGAGGATTTGAAGGGAATGATCGGGTGAGGAGGAGGAAGGTAATCGTTAATGGTTAAACGTTATTTGAAGAAAGATAAGCTAATTTTAAATTCGAATAAACCTGAGAAATAAAGCCCGAAAATAAATATGATTCAAAAAATGAAAAGCGACAAAATTAAATCAGTGGCAGCGCCGCGGTCGTCTTGGATGAACCAGCATAAAATAAACCAGCTACTCGGGATTTTTATGGATGATGACTCTCTCCGCAAATATCAAAAAGTATCAGCTCACAATTTTTCAAGCAACTCCTTCCATCTTGCTCTGTTCACGGGTTGTGTATTATAGTTATCCAACTGATCACCAACAGATTTCAAAAAGTCTATACGCCCAATTTCGCCTGTCAAGGTAAGGCCAATAGTTAAAAGTTGTTCAATTGAGGACTGATAAATATTTGTTCCTGATGCCCATGTTTTGGATATCAATTCATCGATTTGGTCTTTCTCTTTCATATTAAAATCAGGAGCATTTAAAAGTATCTCCTTGATAGAAACTTTCCTTGCCTTTAGTATCGTGCTTCTTATGTCAGTTAGAGTTAAATTTCGTTCCTTTACTTCAACTGCCAATTTTACTTTTCCATCCAAACCAATACATTCCAGATCAGCAGCCAAACCTGTTGCATGATCTGAGGCATTAATAACATGTCTTCGCACTTCTTTATAGAGATTGAAGATATTACCAAGGGTTTCAAATAGTGCAGCAGCAACTGCCAAACCTCTATCACCGCCGCTGGTTTCGGACAGGAAACGTTTAACCAATTCTGCAACCCATGGAACTATTACCTTATTCGCAAAGCTCCGTGGATCCCATGCAGATTCATTATCTGCAGAACCTTTTTGCAAGCACAAGGCATCTAATTTTATATCAGTCAGTTTACCTAATAATTGTGTAGGAAGGCAATATCTGATGCTTACCCATTTGCTGTTCATAAGTCTTTCTATCGCATGATTCACATGAAAAGAAGGCTCATGATAAACTTCCTGCCATAGTTCTTTTAGAATTTTTGAGGCCCTCTCAGGATTGGGTGAAAAATTTTTCTCAGCCATTTTTATTTTATCTGAAAATTCAACCAAAGAGATTCTTGCCTGATTCCTTTTGAGGAGTTGATAATCTTTTCCGGCGCGTCAATCCGGATCCAGTCTTTATAAAGCTCATCATATAGTTTTGATTTATAACCTGAAATTACTGCCCTCCCTTTTATTTGGTTTAAAATACCAGATAATTCGAAATGATCACCGTCTGACATTTCGAAGCCATAGGCTTTACTATCGCGTCGAATTTGATGTAAATATGGAGGATCCAAATAAAATAATGTCTCTTCAGTATCATATCTTTCAATCACTTCAATAGCGGGCGCATTTTCAATTTGTACCCTTTGAAGACGTTGAACAATCTCGGGTAAACCTTCAACAGACCCTAACCATCTTGAAACGGCTCCTGCCATCCCAGACCTCGACGTTAAAACACAGTGAGCCCATCTTCCTACGCTACTCGTTTGGGCTAATCCTGTCCGGGTTTGCCTCGCTCTGATATAAAATCTTCTTGCCCGCTCAAGTTTTGATAAACCTGATTCATATTGAAGAGAATTAATTAGTTCTTCCCGTGAAAAAGGAGTTAAACTAATTGCTTTTATTAATTGCTCTCCATAATCTCTTAAAACCTCAAAAAAATTAACTAATTCTGAGTCAATATCATTATAGGTTTCTATGAGAGCTGGTTTTCTATTAATCAAAACTGCAGCAGACCCCCCGAACACATCACAAAAGTGTTTGGCGTCCTCAGGCAGATGCGGCAATATAAAATCCAAATGCGAATATTTGCCTCCATACCATCCAAAGGCAATCATTTTTTTGCGTCTTTTTCCCGCATTCTTTATTATTCTACGATTATTAATTTCTGTTTTCATGAATGGATTTCAAGTTAATTGCAAAGTTAGAAAAAAAACGCCTTTTGTGAATCCTTGTGCTTTTTCTTTTCCTCCTCCTTTCAAATTAAGGAATCTTCAACCATTCAAATTCGGGAGGCATCTACTGAAATCTCAGATGGAGGGTAATTGATCAATGAAACACCATATTCTCCAACTTTTTTCCGAAATGACCTCTTTGAAACCCCGATCATTTCCTCAGCCTGTGCTGAAGATAAGATACCCTGATGAAACAGCAAAGCTGCAAATTGCATGGTTATTTCAGCTTCATCATCCTTTTGCTACTTTTCGTTTTTCTGTTTCAGGCCGTGTTTTCTGATCTTGTTGTATAGCGTAACACGGTCCACCTTCAGGGCGCGGGCGGATTGTGAAATATTCCACTTGTATTTTTCGAGCACTTCGCCCACGTGCTTCTTTTCCATATCCTCAAGACTTTCGTAGCCGCCGCTGCTGTTTTCGGCACAAAACGGAAGATCGTCCGTGGTGATCTTATTGCCACCGCCCACCACGATGGCCCGTTCGATCATATTTGCCAGTTCCCGTACATTTCCCGGGAAATGATATTCCTGTATCCTCCGGATGGCAGATGCATCGATGCCTGAATTGTTGCGGCTCATCGAAAGGCAGTATTTTTTCATAAAATGTTCGGCCAGCAACGGAATATCCTCCGGCCGCTCCCGCAGCGGGGGGATAAAGATATTTACCACATTCAGGCGGTAGTAAAGATCAGCGCGGAAGCTGCCGCTGTCGACCAGCTTTTTCAGGTCGCGGTTGGTGGCACATATTACCCTGAAATCGGATTTGATTTCCTTGCTTCCCCCTACCCTGACAAAGCTCTTGGTTTCGAGCACCCGCAACAGGTCCACCTGCATCCGCGGCGAGACCGTGGAAATCTCGTCCAGAAAAATGGTGCCCCCGTCGGCCAGCTCAAACCTGCCCCTGTGGCTGTGGGTGGCGCCGGTGAAAGCACCCTTTTCGTGCCCGAACAATTCGCTCTCGAGCAGGTTTTCTGTCAATGCCCCGCAATGAACGGTAACCATCGGGTAATTCCGCCTTGCGGAATTGGCATGTATGGCCCGGGCCACCAGTTCCTTTCCTGTACCGCTTTCGCCCGTGATGACCACCGACGAATTGGTGCGGGCAACATTTTCAACCTGTCTCAGAACCTGCACCATGGCCTCGCTTGTACCGACGATGTCGCCGATGTTTTCCAGCGTGCTCACCCGGTTGCGCAGGATCTCATTCTCTGTTTTCAGGTTGATCTGGCTTGTGGCGTTTCGGATCAGGTGTGTAAGGTCGTCGGGATCGATGGGTTTGGTAACGTAGTCGTAAGCACCGTCCTTAAGTGCCTGAACCGCAGTTTCCACCGACGCATAGGCCGTCATGATGATCACGATCGAATCCTTGTTGATCTCTTTGATGCGCCGGTTCAATCCGATACCGTCCATACCCGGCATCCTGATATCGGTAAGGATGATGTCGAAATTCCGCTCGTCAAGCTTTTGCAATGCCTTTCCTGCATTTTCGGCACAATCCACATCAAAGCCTTCACCGGTAAACCAGTCGCACAGCGAATCCCTCAGGGATTCCTCATCATCCACGATCAACAGTGATATTTTTCTTGTCATGATCTTCAGGTATTAATTTTTTTGCCAGCGGCAATTTGATCGCTACAGCAGTGCCCGCACCGGCTTTAGAAGTGATGGTAATTTTTCCGTGGTGGTTTTCCACGATGCCGTGCACAATGGCGAGCCCCATGCCAATGCCGCCTGCATTTTGCCGGGCCGAAAAGAAAGGTTCGAAAATATGCTTGATGTGTTCCGGAGAAATACCCGTACCGTCATCTGAAATTTCAAGCCGCAGATGTTCGGGATCAGGGTTAAGGGTTTTAATGGTGATCTCCCCGTTTTCACCTACGGCCTCCACGGCATTCACCAGAACAGCCACACATGCCTGCTTGATTTGATTTTCGTTGCAAAAAACAAGATCCCGGTCTGCACTGAAATCGGTATAGAAATGAATGCCTGCGGATTTGATCTGATAAGACATCAGGTGACATGCATCGCTTAAAATGGAGTGCACATGGTGGTTGGCGAACCTCTTGCGGTCTTTTCTTGAAAAATCGAGCAAATCCCTTACAATATCCCCGCAACGCTTGGTTTCCTTTTCGATCACGGTAAGGTATTTTTCCATTTGTGCTTTGGCAGTTTCATCCACGGGCAGTGTTTTAAGTTGTTTCTGCACCAGCTTGGCACAGGTAAGCACCCCCGACAGCGGATTGTTGATTTCGTGCGCTACCGAAGATGAGAGGCGCCCTAACGAGGCCATCTTTTCGGCATGGATCAGTTCCTGCTGGATTGCGGTTATTTCTTCAGATTTCCTTTTCACCTTGTACTCGAGCTGCTGCGACCAGTTTTCCAGTTCCTTGTTGGCTTTGCCCAGGCTGTCGAGCATGTTGTTGAACGAAATGGCCAGGGTGCGCATATCATCCATCAGATCGGGTGTGATTTCCAGCCGCTTTTTGATGTCGCCCCCAGCCACGGTTTGGCTGGCTGAAAGCATGGCATCCAGTGGCTTTCTGATTTTCTTTCTTGTGAAGAGAACCACCATCGATACCAGCAAAAAAGTGGATATCGCTGCCAGCAGAAAAAAGTTGCGCGTGGTGTCGGCCACTTCCGCATCCATTTCCTTCAAAGGTACTTTAATGATGAGCGAACCAAGCACCACGTCAGACTGGCTGTGGGCATGGCATGCAGCGGTATAACAGGATTTTTCGTTGAAAATCGGGGAGCGGATCAGCAACTGCCTGTAGCTTTCGCCGCCTGTCATCATGCTGCATGTGCTAACGTCGTCAATGATGTGGTAGGAATGTTCATCATGCGGGAAAATCCTGTCGAGATCCGAATGGCAGCTTCTGCAATCGGGATTGCCATGGCCATGATCCCCTGACACAACTGAAGAATACGCCAGGCTGTCGCGGCTGTTGTACATATTCACCTCATCGATGCCAGGCAGGGTATTGATGACATCGAGCGTATTTTGCAGGGCATCCTTGTCGTTTTTAAGCATCGCATGGTAAAGCGCACCTTCCACCATCGAACCTACATTGTTCCCGCTTTGCCTGATGACGGTATTGAGGTAATTTTGATACACCGAATTGAAGATCAGCCCGAAAAGCAGAAACAGAAACATTGAGAACACACTAATGATAATGATAACCCTCCCAAATACGGTAGAACGAAACCGGAAAAACGATTTCAGTGATCTGAGCCATCCACTGGGAAAGAAGCCGGTTTTTCGTTGCATTGTCATTGTTTTCTCCCTATTATTTCGATCAGCCGCCAAAACATGCAAGATAATAAAAACCCGCCAAACTGGTGTACCCGCTCCTGCTTTTAAAATAAAGAAACTGATTAATTGCCGCCATGTTATGCACAGGCATCAGCATATTCACCTCACTAAAGGGGGATCGATAAAGTTTTTCTGGAAATCCTCCCACACCTCCGGGCCGAAATTCATCAGCACGCCATCGAAAAGTTCATCATTATCCTGATAGTTCACATGATGTTGCCGCACTTCGCTGCCCAAAGCCTTCACGGCCAGAAAATCGCGCAGCCTTACAAGTTCAAAACGCAGCCACTCCCTGTAGTTTTCGGCCACTTTCAAAAACTCAACTTCCCGCGACCAGTTCGAAGGTTCGATCACATACAGCCATCCTTTATCATAGGGTGATTCGTTGATGAGTGTGGGGTCGGTTTTAAGCGATTGATTTGCCTGCACAATGGTTCCTGACACCGGCGAATATACCGTAAGCTGCTTCCCGTCCTGCATCAGCCAAAGTACAGGGTCATTCTTTTTCACGGTGTCGCCAGTTTTTTTCATGCTGATGTTGGTGAATGTCCCCGCAATATGTTGCAGAAAATCGCTGATGCCAATCCTCACGTTTCCGTCCTTTTCCCTGAATTCCCAGGTGTGGGTTTTGTCGTAGTGCAGACCAGCGGGAAACTTCATATCCTGTTCTTTCAGGTGGGGTCTGTCCTTCGGGGGAAGGTCCACAGAGGAAAGGGTGTTTTTTCTCCGGCTTCTTAAAATCAGGCTCACCACCACCGCTGCCACCAAGAGCACAGCCAGAATGATCAAAATGGCTTTGAACAGGCTGTAACGATCGGTGGCGGCAGCGATCTGTTCTTCCTGAGGCATAAGGGAGGCCATGGCGGAGTTTTTTTCCGTCCCGGTAAGTCCGGTGTAGCCGGTGGCTTCAAGTTCATGCTGACCGGAGGTAAGCAGCCATTTCAAAAACGGAATTTCCCACGTATTGCCCGGCTGGCTTCCGGAAACAGCATAAAGGTTCAGGATCAGCTCCTGCGGGTATTTGCCAATCCAAACGGCTCTGCAAAATTCGCTCATATCGTCGTATATTCTTTCATGATGGGTGATCCTGCCGTCGCCGTCCTTATCGATGGGAAGTATGCAGATGTTTTCCGCCACAATCTGATTTTCAGCATTTACAATATCGGCAAGGCTGCAAAACCCGATGGCATATCTGTCGTTATTCACAGCTTTGATCACGCTGGAAGCATCGGGAAGTACTCTGGCCTTTAGTTCGTAGCGCGATTTTCCGGTAAATGTCGCCATGGCATTCTGCACTGCTTCATCGTTAAGCATAAAGCAATGTACCCGCGCACCTTCACCTGCTTCACCAATATAGCCCCACTCCGGAGGGCTTCGCTTGCAAAGCATTTCAACCATATCCAGCGCCGACATACCTTTCTGCCTCAACTCTTCCATCACGGGATTTTTTTTGTTGAGCACCGGAACGATCACATCGCGTCCCACCGGAGCCTTCCAGAAATCGCTCCCTTTCAGTTCATCTAAATGCTTTTCGGTAATGATGGCCAGTATATCTCCGTTTCGAACCATGCCGGAAAGGTTGTCACGGGTTAAACCGGATACCTGTAGTTTAATTCCGGGATTTTCCTGCTGATATGCTGTGGCCAGTGCCGTTCCAAGCTCCCTAAGATCAGGGGAAACCATCAGGCTGGCGGGTTCGTTTTGTTCGTGATCCTCCTGTGCGGCAAGGGCAGCTAAAAAAGCAACGGACAACAACAGGATAAATATGACGGTAAATGGGAATGAATTTTTCATGATTTCATTTTTTTTGCATCTTAAATAATTCAGCGCCTAATATGTTTTCAACTTTAATACCAAATCTCTTAACTGCTGCAAATGTGATCAATACATTATAGCCATTCATTTACAAAGCAAATGCAGTGTTGAATTACTCATCAACGATCATAATACAATTGAATACCTGCAAGGAATATCAGTGTGGCCGGCAAAGTGTAAGGATATTCAACAGGTGTTTAAAATTTCAACATTAGCAGGTCCATCCTTCGGCTGTTTTACCGGACAAAAGATCAACAGCCCCTGTTTCGGAGAACGCTTCTTCATAGTCGCTGATCGTTTGGTGACCGAAGCGCGACGGCCGTAAACCTGAAGATGCCGCCATGTTCACAATCTGTGGGTAAGCTCCTCCACATTTCCACAGCATGATTTGTTACGGTTGTATGGCACAGTTTTTTCATAGCATTTTTTGCTAATCAAAAAAAAATGAATTATGGGATTTGTTGAAGTATTACTCACCATTTTAGGCGCTGTATTTATCGGACTCATTTTCGCTTTTGCCCTTAATGTGAGAGGTCCATGGGGAAGTTTCTGGACATTTCTGCTGGTGCTGGTACTTGCAGGGTTGGTCGCGGAATTGTGGATACCACCGGTCGGACCGGAATATTATGGGTTCGGATGGTTCACCACATTATTTTTTATTTTGCTGTTTGCCATTATTCTGGCAGCCGCAACCCCGCCACGGCGAAGAACCCCGCCAACTGAAACCGAGCCGGGTGCCGAAGCCCCGGCAGTAGCGTTAACGGTCTTTTTCTGGATTATGCTGATTTTTCTTTTCATTGCAATTTTATACGCCCTTTTTATCTAATATTTACTTGAATGTCAATGCATAAAAAACCCGGAACGCCGAAGCGGTGTTCCGGGTTTATTGTTGTTATCCAATGTGTGATGAAAGATATTTATGAATGGGTATTTAAATCTGTGTACTCAGCGGCTCGGCATGGATCAGCCAGTATTTGGCTTTCTTCAAATCGTCGAAATACTGTATCCGTGTATTCGGATCTGCGTTTTCGCGCGAACGCGCTGCATCAAAAAATGCATGTTCGAAAAGATTTCTTGGGATAATCAGCGCGATGCGTTTTGGCGACAGGTCGGTATACATCGAAAACAGCGTATTCTCGTACCACGGTGCCGTATCAGGCTTGATATGGTACACGCACGATGACATGTCCACCAGAAGCTTCCTCGGCCGCTCCGTATTGATGTATTTGCGGATAACCGCCTGCTCCTCGCTGTGCTGGTTTTCCACAATGTTTCCGCAGTTTTGCTTCCAGTCCACCACCATGATCCGGTCTTCTTCATCGAATCCGATGGTGATAAGATTGTTATCAAAAATTTGCTTGTACATAGTCAATCTTTTTTCATTTCTAACTCATTTTACAAATCAGTACAGGTTTTTCCGTTTCTTTAATGATATCCCTGGTACTGCTTCCGTAAATCAGGTTGTGCAGTTTTCCTTTACCCTGCGATAGCACAGCCATCATATCCGGGTTGTATTTCCTGATGAAGCTGCGCAGTCCGTGCTCCAGGTTGCTGTTGTTCACCACATTGATGGCGTAGTTCTTCAATCGCTTTGCGATGGCCAGTTCTCTAAGCTTGCTGATGGCTTCATCGGGTGTATGTTTGTTTTTATCCGTAATCACATGCACAAGTTGCAGCTTCACGCCGAGTGCGTTGGCAAAATCGATCACCTCATCAATCCCGTTTGGATTTTCATCATCCACATCAATGGCCAGACCGATGTCCCTGATTTCAGATGTTTCGGATTCGTTTTTGAGAATGATCATCGGAAAGTCCGTTTTTCTCACCATTTTGTCAGTGTCTGAGCCAAACAGCTTTTCCAGGAATGTTCCTGCATCACGGCTGCCCGAAAGGATCAGGTCGGCATCAAAATATCGTGCATATTCATTCAGATCGGTTTTGCTATCGTTGAACCGCACGTAGGGCTTTACTTCCACTGCATCGGTAGATAGTTCGGCAGCACGCGCTTCAACCAGTTTTTTATGTTTTTCCATCAGGGTAAGGTTAAAGCGGCTGGCCATGTCGCCTTCCGCCTGAAAAACATCACCAGAAGCAGCAAAAGCCTGCGAGTGTGCAGGTACGATCAGGTTCAACAGTATCATCTCTTTATGTCTGAGGCGTTCGGCCAGCTCCACGGCAAACTCACTCACCTTGTCCGAGAGCTCATCAAGTTCCGTTATTACCAGTAGTTTATTAATTGCCATTATCAAGTCCTGTTAATTTAAGAGTTTTCGGCTCTAAATTTGTACCAATTCTCCTGAATCTTTAAAAACACTGTACTCTTCTGTAAATCGGGAATTTACAGTACTATCAGGAACGTACACAAAATCAGGGACTCGTAGAACTAATTCAACACGTGTAAAAAAAAATGCTATATTGCTGATTTTTCCTACAGGGATGCAGGTAAAAACCTATGAAACAATGAAGGAAAAAATTTTGGAAGGCTTACCGAATCCGGTAATTATATATGACGAGGACTGGAACGTGAACCAAATCAACCGTCCCGCACTGGAATTTTTGGGATATGAAAACAGCGATCAGCTAACCGGAAAAAATATCCATGCCCTCTTTACCAACGACAGCCTGCCTGATATTTCTGAAATCCAGGAGAAATCTGCCCACGAACATGTTTGCCGTCCCAGGCGCGAAATGCATCACCTGCACTCCGGAGGGCATCCGGTGAAAATTCTGGCCCACTTCAGCAAGATCGAATCCGAGCGCGAAAAAGGAAAGATAAAATATGTGGAATCGGGGCTGCCTTTCTACGATATCCTCGACTGGCACCACCGGGAAATGGAAAAGCTGCAATGCTACAAAACGCTTGCTGAAAACGTGCCTGGTCTGGACATGTTCCTGATCGATAAAAGATACAACATTAAATGCAGCGTGGGCAGCGAAACCCACCGCCAGGGATGGGCCCCACCCGACAGCGAACAAAAAAACCTGTTCGATTATTTTTTACCTGAAATCGTTCGCATGCTCCGCCCCCTGCTCAAGATCGCGTTCGAATCTACCCCGGTGAGCCGCGAATTCGAGGCGGGAAATGATTTCTACTCCGTCCGGCTGATCCCGCTCATCAGCGACGACATGGAAATGTGCTGCGTAATCATTCTTCAAAATATTACCGACACCAAGCTGGTAGAAGAAAAACTAAAAATTTCAAAAAAGGAGGCTGATGAAGCCAATAAAGCCAAGGGAAACTTTATCGCTAAAATGTCGCACGAAATCCGTACGCCACTCAACGCCATCATCGGATTTTCAGAACAGTTGAGCAAAACCCGGCTCACCCGCAAACAAATTGAATTTCTGGAGGTGATCCACAATTCTTCGGAGCACCTGCTGTCGATCATCGACGAAATCCTGATTTTGTCCAAAATCGATTCGCGCCAGATCACTTTCGAGAAAATTCCCTTTAAGATCAGCAGGGTGCTAAAAGCCGTAAAGGATTTGATGGAACTTAAATACAAGGAGAAAGGGCTGGAGTACAAAACCCTGCTCGATCTGTCGCTTGACGAAGTGGTGGTGGGCGATCCCGGCAAACTGCGGCAAATCCTCATCAACCTGGTGAGCAATGCCATAAAATTTACTGAAAAAGGCAGAATCGTCCTGAAAGCTGCCCCCATAAGGGATACCATCGACATGTTAACAGTACGCTTTGAAATTTCCGATACCGGTATCGGCATTGAACAGAAGGATCTCCAAAAAATCTTCAAGCCTTTTCAACAGGTTGACAATACCATCGGGCGCAATTATTCGGGAACCGGGCTGGGGCTTACCATCAGCAAAGATCTTGTGGAAAAACAGGGAGGAAGGTTAACCGCCAAAAGCACACCCGGCAAAGGTTCAACTTTCGCCTTTACCATGACTTTTAATAAAACCGACAAAGCAGAAATGATCCCTGAACAGGAAAAACTATCTCGCCCCCGAATCCCGCTGAACCACCTGAACATTCTGTTTGTCGACGATGATCCGGTAAACCGCATGCTCGGCAAGGTTATTCTGAACGAGCTACAGATAAAAACAGATTTTGCCGGCTCTGGTGACGAAGCCATCAGCCTGTTCGAACCGGGAAAATATGATATTATCCTGCTCGACATTAATATGCCCGGTATCAATGGCCTCGACGTGGCTTATCACATCAGAAACGTGGAAGGTGTGCACAAATTGAAGGGCAGCACAAAAATCATTGCCATGACAGCCAACGTAATGAAAAGCCACATCGAACAATACATGAAAGCAGGAATGGACGACATAATCCTGAAACCGTTCAAAGAAAATAATGTATATGAAAAACTTTCAGGAATGACCAGCCAGATAGAAACATTCACTACCGAAGATGAACAAAAACAGGAAAGCATTGAAGAATTCAACCTTGATGAACTTCTGCGGATCACAAAAGGCGACAGCGAATTTTTCCTGCTGATGATCGACAGTTTTATCGAAAACAGCACCACACTGTTAAAGGATATCAAAACAGCCTTCGACAGGGATGATTATCCTGCCATTGCCGAATCAGCACACCGGCTGCTGCCTTCGATGGAACAACTCGGTATAAAAAAAGCCAGCGGGATGATCAGGAAAATTGAAAACAAATATTTAAGAAAGGAAAAATATAATAAAGATCCGGACCTGATAAAAGCAGCTGTAGATGACATTGCCAACGGTATTCGCCTGATTAAGAACGCCAAATCAAATTTCCTCAAACAAATGTAATTCCTGTCTGTTAATTATTTTGTTGTATTTTTGCAAAGATTAACATTAAAGCCAAGTGTGAATGAAAAAGAACATCCTGATCATTGATGATGATCATTACATCATTAGCCTTCTGGATAATTTCTTTAAGCGCGAGGGGTATAAAACCTATACCCTTACCAAAGGAAAACCCGCCCTGGAATTGCTGCGTGAAGAAGAAATTGATGCAGTATTATGCGATATCCGGCTTCCCGACATTAATGGCGCTGAACTATTGAAGCACATCCGACAGGTAAGGCCCGACCTGCCCGTTATAATGATGACGGCATACGCCGAAATCAGGGTGGCTGTTGAAACCATTAAAACAGGCGCCTTCGATTATGTAACCAAGCCTATTTATCCAGAGGAGATCAGCAATATCGTAAAAAAAGCCATCCGCCGCAGGGATTCGGCCGAACCAAAAGTTGACAAGGATTTCATTACCGGCAACTGCAAGAACATGCTCGAGCTTATCGACCAGGCCAAGCTGGTAGCTCCTACGGATATGTCGGTGCTGATACAGGGCGAAACCGGCTCTGGCAAGGAATATATCGCCAGGCTTATTCATAACCACAGCAAGCGCAAAAACAAGAAATTCATGGCCATCGATTGTGGGGCCATTCCCAAGGAGCTGGCAGCCAGTGAGCTTTTTGGCCACATTAAAGGATCTTTTACGGGTGCCATCTCCAATAAATCGGGATATTTTCAGCAGGCCAACGGAGGCACTATTTTCCTCGACGAGATCGGCAACCTCAGCTACGAAACACAGGTGAAGCTGCTCAGGGCCATTCAGCACAAGGTGATCACCCGCGTGGGCGACAGCAAAACCATTCCGGTAGATGTACGCATCATTTCGGCCACCAACAGCAACCTGATGAAGGCTGTGGAAGAAGGTCAATTCAGGGAAGATCTGTACCACCGCATCAACGAGTTCAAGCTGGAACTGCCGCCCATCCGCGAACGCGGCGACGACATCATGATATTTGCAAAGCATTTTCTTGCTGAAGCAAACCATGATCTTGGCAAGGAGGTAGAAGATTTCGATGCAAGGGTAACGCACGCCTTTAAAAGCTACGAATGGTTCGGAAACCTGCGGGAACTAAGGAATGTGGTGAAAAGAAGCGTGCTGATCGCCCGCGAAAATGTGGTGACGATCGAATGCCTGCCCGAGGAACTGAAGGATGATATTGTAAAGGAAAATATTCCGCAGGTACAGGTAAGTGAAACCCTCGACCTGAGAGATGCGGCACACGAAGCCGAACGAATGGTGCTCGAAAGAGCGCTGCGCGAAGCCAACTACAATAAATCGCTCGCAGCCAAAAACCTCAACATCGACCGCAAAACACTATACAATAAAATAAGTCAACTGGGAATAGATCTATAATCTCCCGGTTATTCTTCGCTCCGATCAGAAGACCAAGAATTTCACGAATTTGAAATGAGGAGTTGCGGGGCGGCGGCTCTGCCGCCGCCCCGCAACTCCTCAAGCATCTTAACTGGCTGTGTGGTTTAACTTTTTCCAGATGAGAAGAAAATTATTCTGCTCCCTTTAACC
>JBKHBQ010000351.1:0-3089 GCA_046542305.1 Bacteroidales bacterium | reverse complement strand
TTATGGCTACCATACTGCCGGGCCTCTGGCCCTGAAGATGATCTGCCCGGCGACATAAACTTTTCCACCACAGATAGCACAGATGGCCACAGATTTTGTTTTGAGCTTTGGATTTCGGAATTTGAGATTGTTTTGGATGTAGTGTTTGGGTTTTTGAATTTTTCATTTACCCCCCCTCGGCCCAATGCTTTGAAAATCTTCATGAAAAATGTGATCATTAAAAATAAAATGCGATCTTTGCCCGCGGAAATTAATCAATCAAGGAAAAACAATTTTTTTTTCGATCGAACGCAACCAAATTAAAAACCATCCCATCTTATTCCTACAAACTGCAAGAAATTATGAGAAGTATCAGAGGATTAATCCTGGCAATGAATAAAAATAACTGGCTGAATGTTTTCAATTCGAAAATGTCGTTTTACGTACTCTTGGTAGCCTTCATCATATTGTTGCTGGCAGCCGAAAATTTAATCAAGCAAACCTTCGTTCCGCTATAAATTAGAAGTGTTTCAGTTAAAGTTTTTTCATGGTATTAACTTTTGAGTTAATTTAATTGGTTTGATTTTGAAAAATAAGCCACCTTTTGGGAGAGAGGTGGCTTTTTTTGATGATGGCTCATCAGTAAAACAAGCAAAAAAAAAAGCCTCGGGATTTTCCGGAGGCTTTTTTGCTGATGGTATGATGATGTATTAGTGCGGAGGTGCATCTTTCCTGCAACAGGCCGGCAGTTTTTCGTAAGCTACCGGATCGGCTTGCATTTCGTCGGCGTCGTATCCTATCTCGGTGATGGCCTTCTTAATGGTTTCCTCGTTTGTTTTTGAAGTTTTGTATTTTACGGTGATCATTTTGGTTTTCAGATCAACCTTCACGTCTTTCACACCCTTTTCAAATGCGAGATCCTTTATTACGCGTTCCTCACACATGCCGCAGACGACCGAGGATTTAATCTCGGCAGTTTCTACCTTTTTCTTTTCCTGTGAAAAGGCTTGAGTGGATAATAACAGGGAGAAGGCGAAAAACATCGCCATAGCTAGGCTGAATTTTTGTGTTTTCATATCTGATGGATTTTTAGTTGATTACTTACTCATTCTGCCAACGGCGCAGCTTACAAAGGATTTGGCCTGCGAACGGAAATTGTTGTTGCCCTTCTCGGGATATCCGAGTTTCGCGAGTTTGTGTAAAATTTGATCCTTTTGCTGCTGAGATTCGTTGTAGCTGAAGGTAACCGAACCTTCGTCCACGCTTACCTCAACGTTTTCCACGCCTTCCATCGCCGATAAGGTGTTGGTGATGGTTTTGGCGCATCCGTGACATTTCAGGTTTTCGATCATTATTTTTTCTGTCGTCATTGTTCTTGTTTTTTTAATATGTTCTAATTTGAATATGTTTTTACTACCAAAGTCGTACCATTAATTAATAGCGTAGCGCAATCCGGCATAGAATTTCCTTCCCATCACCGGCCCCCATACCATTGAGGCGTCGAAATACTCCCCGTAAGGGTCATCGGCTGCCAGGATCGGGTGCTCCTGTTTGAAATTAAGCAGGTTTTCGCCCCCGATATAAATGCTCCAGTTCCTGAAGAATCTGGTCACCTGGGCATTCAGCATGGTGTATCCGGGGAAGGTTTCGTCAAGCTGGTATTCCGGAGGATTCATGCTGGTATTGGGAAGGCGTCCGCCGCCGTTGAATTGCCCGGTAACATCAAACTGCCATTTATTGAGATTGGTGGCATACGAAAGGTTAAGCAGCCCCTTGTACTTGTTTACAAGCGGCTTTTGCTGCAGTTCATCGTTCAGCGTCATCTTCACATCATTAATCCTGATTGCTGCCACCAGATCAAGTCGTTCGATGAGTTCGTAGCCGGCTTCGATCTGGAAACTGTTGGAACGGGAAGTGCCGTCGAGGTTCGAAATCCTGATCTGTGACACATCCTCATCCAGGTCCACAATTATCTGATTGACAAAGTCGGTCCGGTAAAAATCGGCGCTAAGTGTCAGTTCCCTGCCCAGCACATCGATGTAGTGCGTAATGTTGATGCCGTAGTTCCAGGCTTCTTCCTGTTCGAGCGGTTCGGTGGTGATCAGTTGGCGCGAGCTGGCCAGTAGCGAGGTGTTTTCTGCAATCACCTTGGCCGTGCGGTAGCCTTTTCCGGCCGATGCCCTCACGGTAGTCTGTTTTCCAAGGTTGTATTTTGCATGTATCCGAGGTGTATAGAAGGTACCGTATTCATTATGAAAATCGGCACGCATCCCGGCGATGAATGTAAATTTTTCAGGATTGCTCCAGGTGTACTGAAAAAACACCCCGGGCACGCTTTCGGTCAGTGCAAAGGCGCTGTCGCTGAGCATCTCGTCGTAATCGTCGTAGCGGTAGCTTACGCCGGCATGATACCCGTGCTGCGTGTTTCCGATGTAAGAATTGAAGATGAGGTTTCCGTAGTAGCTGTTTTGCGTGGCGTCGTAATCATTCAATCCGAAGAACGAATTCTGTTCGTGCCAGGTATACGACTGTATCAGTCCCAGACTGGTTGCCGGACGGCTGAATACAAATCCGCTTTTCCAGAAAACCTGCGCGCGATTGGTGTTAATGTTTACGCCATAGGGGTTGGTGATGATGCGCTCGTCGTTTTCGTTGAAATCCACCTGCCCGCCGGTGCGTTCTTCGTTAATGTATTGAAAACCGAACTGGGTCATAAACTTCTCGCCCACATAGCGCCAACGATTAAACACGTTGTACTGCGTATAAAGCGGATGATCGAGAAATCCGTCGCCGTTGTGGTCGTCGCTGCTGCTATTGTTGCTGGCATGACCGTAGACCATGGTGCTCCATTTGTCGTTGATTCTGGTGGCCGTATTCAGATTCCCTTCCAGCCTGCCGTAAGAATCCGCGAAAGTGTTCAGATATAGTTTTTCGCTGGCATCGGGTTTCTTGTATTCAACATTGATCTGACCGGTAATGGATTCGTAGCCGTTGATCACGGCTGCCGTTCCTTTCGATACCTGAATCGACTCCATCCATGTGCCGGGAACATACATCAGCCCGAAGCTGTTCGACAAGCCGTAAAAATTGGGGATGTTTTCGGTCATCAA
>JBKHBQ010000350.1:0-3092 GCA_046542305.1 Bacteroidales bacterium | reverse complement strand
TTGAGCACAGCGAAATCCCGCCCCGGCGGGACAAAGAACAAGGAACAAAGAACAAAGAAAAAAAACATGCCGAAAAAGAAATCTTTTGTGCTGAGACTTGATCCCGACATGTACGAGCGGTTGGAGAAATGGGCTGCCGACGAATTCAGGAGCACCAACGGGCAGATCGAATGGATCCTCCACCGGGCTTTGAAAGAGGCGGGCAGGCACAAAAAATCCGGCAATCCTGAAAATCCTGATGGTTAATCATTTGTTTCACCATAAAAACAAAGCATCATGAAAGCACGCGATTTTTTCCTGACCTTCCTTGCAACCTTTGCCCTGGCATTTGGGAGTTGCCTGCCGGCCACGCTGGGCTGGAATTACATCAGCCATCAAATCCTTGCCGTCGACTGGCAGGTTTGTTTCACCCTGGCGGTGATCGTTGGTTTCATCGTGCCGCTGAGCGAACTCCGGCTGAAAGGCAAAAGCGCGTAAAATGAAACCCGGCAGGTTTCCATAAACCTGCCGGGTTTATGTCATTTTCTTTCCTGATTAATTCATAAAATAAAAAACTTAGTGAAGCTTAGAGTCTTTCTGCCTTTGTGGCTATTATTCCTTATGCCACAAAGACCCAAGACACAAAGAACTCAAAAAGATACATGAATTAAACAGCCCAGGATCAAGAAAAAAACTGAGCCAAATACAAATAGCCTGGCTACCTTATGTTTAGTACATAAAGACCTGATCTTAGCTATATTTTATCACATATGTCATGCTTCAAAAACAACATATTTTTTTCTGAGCTACATTTCACCATCATTCGCCGAAATCCAGCACGAAATCTTCGCTGGCTTTCAGCAGGTAGGCGCGACCCGGCTCGATTGCAGTGATGGTTTGAATACCCTTCGACGGCCAGAAGATCCCGAAACCGATCCCTTCCCTGATGATTTCAACCTTGTTGAGGTTGCTGCCGAACAGCGTGGTAATTTCCAGTGCAGACGGCGACAACACCGGAATCAGGTTCCAGCCCGCCACAATCTGCAGTGCGTTGCTTTCAGGAATTTCACCGGAAAAAACCAGGCTGTCGGCGGCCGAAAGCTTAATGAAATATCCGTTCTGATAGCTCCACTCGCCTAATGTGGTGACGCCGCCCGCCGGCCAGTAGAATCCTTCCGGATTCTGTAGAATGATCAGGTTGCCGTTGAGCGGGGCTGTGAGGCTTTCCAGATCTTTGTCCGTGGGATCGACATATCCCGACAGGTCGTTCCAGCCCGCATCCAACTGCACGGTGTGCTTTTCGGGCAGGCTGTTCAGCACCTCACCGATGACCACGGCGGCCGTTTCCGGCGAAATAAAGGTGTGGTCGTAATTTTCGGCCGACCAGTATATGGTATCGAAGGGCGTTTTCTGCATGATCTGCGGATCGGCGGCCAGGTTGTGGAAAACGCCTTCACCGGCAATGGCCAGACCGCTTACCGTGGGGATAAAACAATGGTTGTCGTGCAGGGCAATGATGTCACCAATGGGTGCCTGAATGGTATCCATATCCGCAAAGGTGGAGCGGCTGCCCCCCGGTGCATTGTCGTAAGGCTGCTCCGAAAACACCGTCACGTTCAGTTGATCATTCGGCATAAAGATCGAGTTGATCAGCCCCTCGAAGATCTGCCCGCTGGCATTGTCTTCCACGGCCCATACATTGCCCTTCACGGTTGCCAGGATAGAGGAATAGTCATACTCGATCACCTGATCGCCGGCATTGAAAGGCTGCCCAATGGCATCGCCGCGCCCGTTGCTGAGCGCGATTTTCCTGAGATTCTGCGGATAGCCACCGATGTTTGCGATATCTGTCTGGAATTGTTCGAACAGCGGGTCGCTGCCGGCGGTGGCCGACGGCGGGTCGGTGTAATGGTACACCAGCATTTGCCGGGGCGCCGGTTCATCGAGGACATCGAGCAGCATCTGCACATTCGCATCCAGGTCCTTAAAGAAAAAGATCTCGTATTGCAGTCCCAGCGGCATATTGGCCCCCAGGTGCGGCGTTTCGAAGGAAATGTACAAACCGGCGTTGTGCTCAAGATTATTGTGTTCCATGTACGTAAGCGCATAGCGCGAAACCAGTCCGCCCATGCTCGGGCCCACCACGATGAGTTGTGTGGGCGTTGCCAGGCTGTCGTTCACCATTTGCAGCAGTTTGGTCATCAGCATGGCATTGCGCTGGATATGGGTCATGGGTTCGTGGAAATTCAGTACCACGGCGTCGAAACCCTGGGCGCGCAGATCTTCGAGCATGTTTTGCTGGTTGAACAAGGTGTATAAAGCATCCCAGCCGTAGTTGTCCTCGAAATCGATGCCCTCGCAGATCACCACGGGCTGCACCACGCGGTCGTGCCCGTCGGCCAGGTACACGAAAGCATCGCCGGTGGTGGTGGAGCCCATGTACGGGATATCCGACTGCAAGGCCCAGGTGGCGGTGGGCGCCGGCGTGTCAAGCCGTACCACCTCAAAATAAAATGCGCTGTGCAGCACCCGGCCGTCCGGCATCAATGCCTGCATGCGGATGATCTTTAGTCCGGTTTCGGCAAACGAATGAGTGGTCACCGCCCCCGGTGAAATAGCTGTAAAAGGCAGATCCTTCCCAAAGCTGATCCGGTATCCGGCGGGTTTTTCGCCGGTGTTCGTAAACATCAGGCTTTCATCCAGCACAAACGAAACAGAATTTCCCCGGTAAGTTTTTTCAATCAGTGCAGCGGTGGTGAATACCGTGTGCTCACCAAGCGGCAAATTCGTCAGGTCCGCGATGCCGTTTTCAACCGGTGGCGGCGTTTCCCCTTCCAGCCGGTTGTAACGGTACTGGATCAGGCCCAGCGGGATCACGCCGGTTTCGTGAACGGACTTTGCCTGCGCCCGGATTTGTGCCACTTCGGGAAAATCCTGCCCCGCAACGGCGGCATTCGAAAGTTCGAAAAGCACCTGGTACCAGTTTTTGGTTGAATTAACGGCGGCATCCGCGCTGCCGTCGAAGCGTTCGATGCCCGACAGCGGCACCGAAAGATCGTAAAGGATGCCGGTACTTACAGCGGATTCGGGCTGAACCCGAACCTGTGCCAGGC
>JBKHBQ010000059.1:0-17023 GCA_046542305.1 Bacteroidales bacterium | reverse complement strand
CAAACCCGATGAATCTCTGCGCCATATTCAGACGGAAACCGCTACAGTGCTGGAATTTACAAGCTATTTTGGCGAAAGCCGCAATTCCATTTCCGTGATCAGGGAACTGATCGCCCGTGGGGAAAACGATTCCCTCGAGTTTAAATCCACCTTCAGGTGGGATCTGAGGCAAAACAAGAAAAATCCCGCCATCGAACATGCCGCACTCAAAACGATGGCGGCTTTCATAAATTCCGAGGGCGGCGACCTGCTGATTGGTGTGGAGGACGACGGGAATATAGTAGGCATAGAAACCGACGGGTTCCCTAACGATGATAAATTCCTGCTTCATGTATGGTCGCTAATAAAAAGCTCTATGGGACAGGAAGTAAGCCCATACCTGAAAACCACGCTCGAAAAATTCGACGGCAAGACCGTTTGCCGGGTTCATTGCACGAAAAGCCCCATACCGGTATTTCTTCGCCAGAAAGGTTTTGATGAAGCATTTTATATCCGATCAGGCCCGGGCACCAGCAGCCTCGACATCAGCGAAGCCTTGAAATACATCGGGAAGCGGTTTTAAAAAAGGGGCCCGCAAATGCGCGCCCCCAAAAAAATCATTTTTGTGAAACTTCCCCTTTCGCTCTTGCTAACCGCTAAAAAACAAACAAATATATAAAAATATAATATTGTTTGCAATAACATTCCTGTTAATTTATCCTATAGCTTATAAATAAGCCGGTCGTTTTGCAGTTGCAGCTTATTGAACTTCCTGCCCGCCTTCTTAAGTTTAGCATAACCGCTGTACATAAAAATGGCCCCCAGCAGGCTGAAACCCGCCCCGGCATAAGCCAGTTCTTTTTTGTCTCCTTTGTCGTCGTTCAGGGCCACCACAGTTACCACACCACCGATGACCACAAAGCTGGTTCCCGTATAAAAGTGTCCGGCGGCCTTGATCATTTCCTCCCCGGGGGTGGAATAGATATTGTTTACAAGATGAACCGCCACCTGATCCATGGGATAAGCCCTTTCGATGGTAGTTTTTCCCGAAAATCTGGTGATGTGAATGGTGTCGTTTTCGATTTTTTGAATGGTGCATTCGATGCGTTCGCCGGAATTCAGAAACAGTACATCGATATCTTTCTGTGCAAAAACCGAAGAAAACATCAACAACAGGATAGATAGTAATAGAATTCTCATTTCACCTCCTTGGTTAACAACATTATTTTGCTGCTAAAAATATTGATTAACGGCCGATGTGTAAATGGGGATTCTCCAAAAGTTATTCACAATCGGGGATTACGAAAGCTGCCGGTTCGCTCATCAGGATAAGGTATCCACTGCCGGGTATCAGTTTCTGAAGCGTGCTCACATTCTTTTCGGGCCAGGTTAGCTGCCAACCTGCCGCATCCTTCACCAGCACCAGTGAATCGCCAAGCGCATCTGTCAGCAGGTTTACAGGGATTTCGCAAGGCGAAGGAACAGGCACAAAATTCCAGCCCTGTTCCAGGTTCAGTATCTGCCCGGTCAGTAATGTTCCTGATGTGTTCAATATCGCCTGATTCTGCATTTTGATCCAATAACCCTCCTGACGGTTCCAGTTGCCCAGGCTGTTGATGTTTTCTTCCGGCCATATCACCCCTTCATCACCCACAACGATCGTTACCTGACCCATTATATCGCTGAGGATGGATTCAAAATCAGGATCACCGGGACTCAGGAACAACGAAAGGCTGTTCCAGCCGGCACTCAGCGCCACCTGTTGCGAAAGGTAACAAGAAGCCAGTGCCTTCCAGCCCGGTTTGGTTATGCTGTTATCGGAATGAAATACAAGGGTAAGTGCTCCCTCGGGATTGTTTGCCACAACAGTTCCCGGTGAATCGCTGCCGCAATAGGTGCCGATCAGCGGGGCAGTCACGGAACTGCCATCATATATGTTGAGCCGGTCGTAGTTGCAGGTACTGTGCGATTCGAGCGAAAACTCCAGAAAATCCAGCCTAAGCATACTGCCTGTTGCAGCAGGGTTAATTGTCATGGTGAGATCTTCGTTGTTGGCATAATTGGCCGACGGTCCGCCCGAATCGTATAATAATCCGCAGCACAGTTCCAGACTTTGATCCGACATGGTATAGGCTTCCGCAACGATGATCAGATCATCTTCAAAAAGGGTTTCCGATTCACCCAAGGCATTGGTTACCGTGAGGCTTACGCCAAAAGTGCCCGGTGACTGATAAATAATTCCTGCCGGATGCTGCTGTGCGGAAACCGGCGGATTACCCCCCTGGAACTGCCACTCCCATAAAACCGGATTTCCCCATGATTCATCGGCAAAATCCACAGAGGAACCTGCCGGCACAATGGTTTCCGACACCGAGAAATCAGGAACCAGGCTGCCGGCATCGAGCTGAACATCAAGGTTGACGGTTTCGTAACGCGACACCATAACATTTTCAATGGTCAGCGGCATATAACCGGGAGCTGAAAAGGTGAGGTCGTAGGTTCCTGCTTCCAGCAGCCGCTGATAAAAACCGGTTTCAGGATCTGTCCACACCTGCGACTCATCCTGGTCGTGGTTCTCAATAAATACCTCGGCGTGCAGCGGCATTCCTGAATCTACATCCGTTATCACTCCCGCCACCCCAAAGGTACACTGCCGGAAATAATTAATCAGCGAACGGTAGTTCCATTCCCAATGGGAATTCAACTGACTGGTGGGAAGCAGTTTTGTATTCGACAATTCCATGGTTACCTCGCGGCAGTGGTGAAAAAAGTTCATGTAATCCTGCCTGCCGCCGCTGATGGTATACCAGGCATAGCCGTTGGTGATGCCGTTTTCGAACCCGTCGAGATAATACCAGGGTGCGTATACATGCACGGTGTCCGCATATTCGCGGCAAACGTACACCCACCAATCGTCATCGGCGGTAAGGTGCTGCCAGGTATCCCAGGGGTAGTTGATCACCTCGGCACCACCGTGGGTATTGGCCGACATAACGAAATGTTCGTCTTCGGCAAGTTGCATAAAGGCGAGGGTTTCGGCCTGCCAGTCGTTGCCGTCGGGATGCGGCCCGTCGTCGGGGTCGGGATAGTTGCGGTTGAGGTCCACGCCGTTGGCATTATACCGCGTGGCACCATAAACCGTGTGGTTTCCGCCTGCATAAGTCCCGTCGGGGTTCGACAGCGGATTGATCCATATCTCGGCCTGATTGATCAGGCCGGTGATATCCGGATCGCTTCCGTAGTTGGTCAGGAGATGATCGATCAGGCGCAGCAACAGAATATAGCCGGCGGTTTCGTCGCCATGAATGGTTCCGGTATACAAGAATTGGGGCTCGGCCTCGCGTGTGGTGATGTTATCGGATATCTTTACGGCAATCAAATCACGGCCCTCTTCCGAAGAACCAAAATTCACCAGTTGACAGATTTCCGGATAATCCGCAGCAAACTGGGCCATCATATCCAGATAGGCATCCCATGTGGGATAGAAATCCCAGCTTTCAACGGCGCTGATATCCACCCCGGCAAGCATCTTTGGATTTAATATCTTCCTGCCGGGATGTTCCAGAATTTTAAAATCGATATGTAACTGAAGAAATTCACCGAATTCCTGCCGGTTTGCATACGCCCACACCCGGTCCTCCTTTACATGGTCGATCGAAATGATGGTGCTGATTTTTTCGATCTGGTCATTTCCGGATATCCGAAAGGTAAAATATACTTCCGGGGATTCGCCGAAAAACTCATCAGGGGAATACTGCTGCGCTGGAAGGCACATAAATGCTACGGCAGTAAAAAGTAAAATCAAAAGCAAACGGAAACGGTTCATAGCTGGTTAATTTTCCATCAAAATTAGGAAAATCCCTGAAAAAACAGGCAGGATGTGGCATGCTATTCCAGCGCCCGCTTATTAAAAATGATATATCCGATGTTGAGGGCGACAAAAAATTTCTCCTCAGGGTTTTCGAAGTAATTCACCGACAGGCTTAGGGGGCCGATGAAGGTATGATAAACCAGGGTACCGGCAGCCATCCAGTTTCGTTCTTCAAATGGATCGCCGTAAACGGATTTGTTGTTCTCATCTCTTATCATTTCGCGGTAAGGCTGAAACAGGTAGGTTTCCGCCCTGAAATCAATTCTTTTCGAAAGCCCCACAACCGTCTTCAGTCCAATCGCACCGTAGCTATGGGCACGGAACTTGGGCAGGAAAACCGTTTTGCTTTCCGGCAGGGGATTAAACGAGGGTGCCGCCAGCAAACCCGATGTATAATTATTGAAAAACTCCTGCGTGGAAACATTCAACTCCGAATAAAACCCCAGTTGAACCGGGCCGATACGTTCGAAATAATTATCCCAGAGCAGCTTAAAATTCAGCCATTGATGGGATTTTTCGTAAGCACTGCCGGCTTGTTCCGATAACGACCCGCTGGTGAATTTTTCAAGGCCGTTTACATAGGTTGCCGAAATCAGAAATCTTGCCCCTGCATCTGCATATTGCTTTCTGTTAAGCGAATTCAGCTCCCACAGTAGCTTTCCGCTCATAAACTGAAACTCGGTCTGGTCGGCAGTATCTTCGCGGCTGAAGAGGTTGTTCTGATAGTATTTATCCTCGAGGAACCCCAGCCGGTAATCGGCCTGAAGTCGCCCCTTGTTGGTTACGGGAATGCCTGCATACACCCCGAAATAGTTGTCGTCCTGGATCAGGAACGAAGGCGTGAGGTCCTCAAAAAAATGAATGGTGCTTTTAAAGTAATCGTAATGATTGTATACCAGTTGTCCGCCGGCATAATACGGGAACCGCGCCGGCACATCCAACCGTAAACCGAGCAGCGCAGAAGTGTAAAATCTTCCGAAATATACATTTGCTTTCAGATTGAGGGCATCTCGAAACAGGTATTTGTAGTTGATCTCAACAAAGGCCTGGTTGGCCAGGCGAGAGGAAATGTTTCCTCCGAATTTCAACGTAAAACGATCAGCAGGTTTTAATTCCAGGTACAGATCATACTTCCCCGTAGCAGGTTTAAACCTGATGGCCGAACCGTCGAGCTTCAATTTGTTGTCGGCAGCCAGTTTGAAATATTCGGGTGTGATATCGCTCAGGGTAGGATTGTCCCGCTTATGAATCAGGGTGCGATAAACATACACCTCTTCCCGGTCGGACAATCCGCTGATGTGTATGCTGTCGATCAGGTAGGGCGGTTTGCGGCTGTTAAAAATCATGCGCGCCGAATCGAGGGCGGCAATATTCACCCTTCTTTTCACCAATTCTTTGATCCTGCTCATATACGTGATGGTTTCGGCATAACCGCTGTCGATGAAATCGGCGGCCGTACTGAAATCCACAAGGTTTACCTTCTTCACCGGCGGTTCGATCAATACGCCCATTGCCGAATCGATGGAAAAATCGGTGTTGACGGTAAGCATATTCTGGATTTGAGAGATGATATCGTCAGGGTCGGATTTGGGATAATTGCCTGCCACTTTGCTGCCAATGATCACATCAGGCTGAAACTCCTGCTGCACAACATCCACGGGGAAATTATTATACATCCCCCCGTCGAACAGCAGCCGCCCGTTGATTTTAATAGGCTTGTAATAAAACGGGAAGGTTAGCGAAGCGCGGATAGCTTTATCCAGATCACCTGACGACATGATCACCCGCCGGTTGGAATCGATGTCGGCAGTAATGCAGCGAAACGGAATAAACAGGTGGTCGAAATCGTACTGGGCCGAGGCTGCGGCATTGGCAAATATGCGCATCAGCACAAAATCCATTTCCACCGGCGAGATAAGGTTGGTGGGAATAACTTTTGAAAAACGCTCGGAAAAATCCAGATCAAGACTGATCCATCCGGCATCGGGATCATCATTTTTATAGAAATACCGGTATCGCGGATCAGTGATGCCGGCGGCCCAGTTTGCGAATTCTTCGGAAAGAAAAAAGTGTTCGATTTGCTGAGGTGTATATCCGGCGGCATACAATCCGCCTACCAGGGCACCGATGGAAGTACCGGCAATGTAATCGATGGGAATATTGTTTTCCTCCAGTGCCTTCAGCACGCCAATATGGGCAGTTCCTCGCGAGCCGCCGCCGCTAAGCACTACCGCAACTTTTTGGGCATACAGAGTTTGGTTTGCTATGATGACAAACATTAAACACACCAAAATTTTTAATGTCGAAGATTTCACGCCGGGCCCAAATTTATACTAAAACGCCTGTATCGGGTTCGAAATTTTTAAACCCGAAAATACAAAAAAGGCTGTTCCCTGGCAAATATCGGAAACAGCCTCTATATCCGTTAGTTAATTCAGGAAAAAAAACTATACTTTTTCCAGTGCCTGGTCCAGGTCTGCAATGATGTCTTCAACATCTTCGATGCCAACGGCAAACCTGACGAGGCCGTCGGTGATACCCGCCTGCAGTTTATTCTCGTGCGAAAGTTTGGAGTGGGTCATCGAAGCGGGGTGCTGGATGAGCGACTCCACGCCGCCCAGCGACACCGCCAGCAGCACCAGCTCCACACTGTCCATCATCCGCTTCCCTGCATCAAGGCCACCTTTCAGTTCGAAAGAAATCATGGTGCCGGGGCCGTCCATCTGCCGTTGGGCCAGGTCGTATTGCGGGTGGGATTTCAGGCCGGGGTATTTCACCCATTCTACCTTGGGGTGATTTTCGAGATACTCGGCGACTTGCATGGCCGATTGCTGGGCTTTTTCAATGCGCAGACCGAGTGTTTTCAGGCCGCGATGCACCATGTATGCCTGATGCGGGTCCATGTTGCAGCCCATGTTGGTCATGACGGGCCTCATCATATCGTGGAGTTTTTTGTCGGCTGCCACGATCATCCCGGCCACGATATCGGCATGGCCGTTGAGGAATTTGGTCATAGAATGCACAACCACGTCGGCGCCCTGTTCGATTGGACGCTGAAGATAAGGACTGCAGAAGGTATTGTCGACAACCAGCGGAATGCCGGCCTCACGGGCAACAGCAGCAAGCGCCTTCAGGTCTGTAATTTCTATCGTCGGGTTGGCGGGGGTTTCGGTGTAGATCATCGCGGTATTTGGCCGGATGGCTGCCTTCACATTTCCGATATTGGTGGTATCCACATAGGAATATTCCACACCAAACCTTGAGAACACCGTTTCCATTACGCCGCGAGCAGGGCCGTACAATGCGTTATGGCTTACAATATGCTTTCCCTGACCGAGAAAAGTAAGATATACGGTGGTAATGGCGGCCATTCCCGAAGAAGTGGCTATTCCGGCAAAACCCTTTTCAAGGTTTGCTACGGCCTGTTCGAGCGCACCAATGGTAGGGTTGCCGAGCCGGGTGTAAATATACCCGTCGTCCTCTCCCGAAAAACATGCAGCGCCATGGTCGGCACTTTTAAATTTAAATGTTGAAGTCTGGTAGATCGGCACAGTGGCACTTCCCATCGGATCATCAAACTCACCGGCATGTACCTGCCTGGTCATAAAACCTAATTTCTCTGAATCCTTCATTTTGATTTTGTATGAATGTTTGTAGAATTTTCTGCAAAGATATTGAGTTAAATTAGATATTAATAGTGTTTCGCAATCAAGGCAATTTTACTATCCTATAAGTCATTCATTATTTGCTGATTAAAACTGTTATTTTTACACCGTTCTTAATAAGCGGCCCACAGGTACTTTATCCAATTATGGGATTTTTTTTTTAAAAATGTATAAAGCCTTCCGATATTATGGTAATTTTGGTAGCTTTACAAAGCAAAGCATAGTGTTTCCCGTTGGTAATGGTCTCGATTAATTATTGAACTTCATAACTAAACAAATTTTACAATGAAAAGGAAGGATTACGTATTAATTGTTCTGGTTTTGATGCTGTTCGGCTGGACATCATCAATACAATCACAAACCAGTGGAGTACTTGACATAAAGGACCTCCAAAATTATTGGGCTGACCAATATAACCAATTGCAGCCAAAAGATCTCACATTTAACATCCTTAAGTCGGAATTAAAGGCCAAAGCTACGCCCGATGGCTGTTATTTCGGTGTAGGAAGTAATCAGAATTACTACAATCCTGCAGGCATCGATTGTGATGAATGCACCACCCTTGGCGGTATTCCCAAAACCAACCAGGCTTATGTATGGGGTTTGACCCAGGAATCTGACAAGCTGTTTTTCGGCACCGGGCCCAATATTCACTGCCTCGTGCTTGGAGGATATCTGGGACTGACAAGCCCGATAGAAACCGACTGTTGGGTATGCGAATTCGGTGAAGGTCCGTTTACACCTCCCATTCCGCCGCAAATCGGCGACTGGCGGCCTCCCAGGCTTTATACCTACAACACCCTTTCGGGGGAAGAAATCGACATCACCCCGCCCGATCCGGGGATTTCCGAAATCAGCGGTATCCGCTCCGCAGGCAGCCTTAATGGTGTGGCATTGCTTGGCGGGCCCCTGATGACCGGCGGCATAAAAATATATGCCTATAATACCGAAACTAATGAATATCTTGGCTCCACCACCATGCTCGTGGTTCCCGGAACGGCCACCGGCGTTACCAATATCCGCAAATGGGTGGTAATTGATGATGTGCTTTACCTGGGACTTGGTACCATGAGCGGAGGAAGCGTCCTTCGCTGGAACGGCGATCTCGCCGATCCTTTCCTGTTCGAACAGGTGGGTGTGCTCGACGGGCAGGCAGCCGAACTTGCCGAACACGACGGAAAACTGTTTGTAGCCACCTGGCCGGGTCTGGCAGGAAAGGCAAACGATGTTGCAGGCTTGTGGATGAGCCCGGAAATCCAGACCGGCGGCCTCACTACTGCGGATGCCAATAGCTGGCAAAAGGTATGGCAAACTACAGATTTCGAACCCGATCCTGTTGTGGCTGCTACCTACGGCGGTGGTGCACTTAAATCGTTTGGCGGAAAACTTTACTGGGGAACCATGCATGTGCCTTTTGTTTCCACATTTGCACATTTCCAGTTGTTCCCGCCGGCCACCCTCGAAGATTCCATCGCGGGAATCCTTGGCACCTACCGTGCCATCAGCCTGTTCAGCGGCGATGATTTCGGCACGCCGGATGAACACATCGACCTGCTTTACGGAAACCACTACCTCCCGAAGTATACCCACGGAACAGGATGGGAACTCGTGCCCAATAATATGGGAGCCACTCCGCTTTACGGTCCGGCAGGTATCTGGAACCTGTTCAACAACTACACCTGGACCATGGATCTGTACAAGAGCGAACTTTATGTGGGAACCATGGATTGGAGTTTCCTGCTCTACGGCACCCTGGGCGAATTGTTTGCCGGGGCTTTCAGCTTTGAATTGAAAGACGGGACCGCCAATTATAAAAACATAGACGGATACAATATTCCGAGCTTTTTCTTCGGCGCCGACCTGTTCCGCTTCCCCACTCCTGATGTTTATGCTGTTCCGGTTAGCCTCAATGGCATGGGGAACGATATGAATTACGGAATCCGCACGATGGTTGCCGACGAAGATCATTTGTACCTTGGCACGGCCAATCCGATGAACCTCGATCCGCAAGGCGGATGGGAAATCATTGAACTCTCGGAAGACGAATACACCTTTGACTTCCAGGAATACAATCAGGAATTGGTAACTAAAAACGAACCGGACGAAACCTTCTATGGGCTGGGTGATCCGCGGAATTATTATAATCCCAATGCCGAACATTTTACCACCGATTCTACCATTGCCAAGCACAACCAGTCGTATGTATGGGGAATGACCGCTGCAGAAGACAACATCTGGATAGGCACAGGGCCTAATGTATTGCAATTGGTGATGGGCGCCTACCTGCAAATGCCCGAACCGCATCAAACCGACTCGTGGGCAGCCGAATTCGGACTGAGCCAGTTCAGCCCGCCATTGCCCGACATTATCGGCGACTGGCGGCCGGCACGGGTTTTCCGCTGGGACGAAACCACACAGACCCGCACCGAGCATACGCCGTCATTTGTTGATGCCCCTGAGTTGCAATCCACGCTCGGGTTGCGGTCGGCAGGTACCATCGGCGATCTGGTGATTCTTGCAGGATCGAATATTGCCACTGATTTCGGCGTGAATTTCCTTGCATACAACAACAACACTGGTGAATTCCTCGGATCGCACCAGATCAAAAACATCGAAGGCGACCCGGTGAACAACATCAGGAAATGGATTACCATCGACGGGCAGTCCTACACCGGGATTTCAGGCTCGCAATACGGCTACATCCTAAAATGGACCGGCACCATTGCCAATCCCTTCCAGTTTGAGGTAGTAGGTGAAATAGATGCGGCTCCTGCCGAATTCACCTATCACGAAGGCAGGCTCGTAACCTCCTGCTGGCCCGGCGGCGGCGAACTGGGAAGCCCCAACGGTGGATTGCCCAGCGTGTGGTACAGCCCTGTCATCCCCAGCGGAGGACTTACAACTGCTAACCGCTTCCAATGGGACGTGCTGTGGGAATCGTCGGATTACGAAGTGGATCCGGTGATGGCGCGGATGATGGCCGGCGGCGCTATCGAATCGCTCGACGGCAAACTTTACTGGGGAACCATGCATGTGCCTTTCATGGCTTCACTCGCACACCTGAAGGTATATTTCGAAGACTTTAATATCTCTCCTGACGAAACCGACATTATCAACGCCATACTCTATGGCCATCGTGCAATAAGTATTTTCAGGGCAGATAACCTTGGGGAAGTCAATGAAGAAATCGAACTGCTCTATGGCGAGGAATATGTAAGCGCCTACAGCCCGATGACCGGCTGGCAAATGGTTCCGAATGCCTCCGGACTGGTACCGCAATATGGTCCAGCAGGTTTTGGATCCGCCTTCAACAACTACACCTGGACCATGAAAATTTTCGATGAACAATTATTTATCGGAACCATGGACTGGAGCTACCTGATCGGATCACTGGTGCCCGCTTTTCTTGAAGGACTTGTTGAAGAATACCTCGACGGAAAAGGAGAAATCACCCTGGAGGATATTCCGCTGTTCCACATCCCTGTACCTTTCGAAGGGGCCGATGTATGGCGGATTTCAGGCAGCAACAGTGTGGCGATGCCCGTCACCCTAAATGGCGTGGGCAATCCGAGGAACTACGGTATCCGCACCATGGCTACCACCGGAGATAAACTTTATCTCGGCACGGCCAATGCCATGAACCTGCATCCGCAGGGAGGCTGGGAGCTTTATGCCCTCACGGATGTGGAAGCTGATTTTGTAGCCGACAAGCCCGTGGCCAATCCTTACGACAATATTTCGTTCCATCCGCTGGTCGACGGCAGTCAACTCTACAGCGTACACTGGGAATTCCCCGGCGGAACCCCGTCCTATTCCAACGAGCGCTATCCTGAAGTATATTATGATACGCCCGGCGATTATTCTGTAACCATGTATGTTGAAAAACTCGGGCAGAGCCTGATGGAACACAAGTCGGAATATATTTCCGTTGTGGCTCCCGACGAGGCACAGTGCATGGAGTTCTACGAAGGATGGGGCGGCGTTTCATCCTATATGATTCCGGTGGACCCCACGCTGGTTAACCTGATGCAGCCCCTGATCAACAACCCGTACTTCGGCAACCTGGTGGTCATGCTCTCGGAAAACGGCATTTTCTGGCCCGACCTGGGAATCAACACCATCCTCAACTGGGATACCTTCAAAGGATATAAAGTGAAAATGACCTCTATCGCCAATAATTGTATGTTTGGCGAGCCTGTGGCACAAAACAACGTGACTATTCAGGCAGGAACGCATTTCATCCCGATCCTGTCGATGGAACCGGTGTCGGCCTATGATATGTTCAACGATGCTCCGCTGATTTTTGCCTATAACCTTTACAATGGTGAAATCTACTGGCCGCAGGGCGGCATCTATACACTCAACATACTTTATCCGGGCCTCGCCTATCTGGTGATGCTATCAGAAGAGCATACCTTCATCTTTCCGCAATCGGATGCCACGCCCGACCGCATTGCAAGAATGCCGAAACATGAATTCGTTAATCCTACTGAAATCTGGAACGACCCGTTGAATACCGGCGTTTCGCATATCTTCTCCATCTACGCTGAAGCGCTTCAGGATTTCAGTGCCGGAGATGTGATCGGCGCTTTCGATGCCGACGGAAATTGTGTGGGAATGACCCGGATCAAATCCACACAGGAAAACCTGCCGCTGATCGTTTATGGTGACGATGAAACCACTCCCGAAACCGATGGCATGAAGGAAGGCAACCTGATCCACTTCAGGGTGACGGGCGCCGGTAATTCGGCCGAAAAGGAAATGACAGCAAGTTTCGACACCGAACTCCCGCATCACAATGGCAGATACAGCACCCACGGGCTGTCGGGCATCAAAGCCTTAAGGGAAGGTTCTACCGGGCTTGCAGCCAACGAACTTCCGGGACTGGATATTTATCCCAATCCCGCCAGCGACATGCTGAATATTGTCCTTCCGGGCAATTTCGCGGCAAAAGCTACAATCTACAATACCCAGGGACAGCTCATGATGAGCAGCGATCTTGTTTCAGGAGAAAACACCCTGGATATTGGCACCCTGCAATCAGGTGTGTATTTTATTGAAATTTCCGGTCAGGAAAAGATCATCACCAGACGGCTGGTGAAACAATAAGATTGTTCATCCATAGGAAAAAGGCTGCTCAGTTCGGGCAGCCTTTTTTGTTTGGTTCCGCCACCTGAATGTTTACGGCGGATTCAATTATCAGCTCCCGGCTACCGACGAAAAACATATCACCGAAGATTTCCGCCTATCTTATTTTGCGCTGGGGGTTGAACATATTTTTACACCTCAAATTTCAGCTTATGGCGAATTCAAATTCGACAACAGCATCAGCGCCGAAGGTAAAAACGATTTTAATGTGTATATGGTTGGGCTTAAAATAGATTTCAAAGGGTACAAAACAGAAATTTTTAAACGGCAGTAATTATTAGCCTGTTTTTTGCAACATAAATACGTAATTTGCAGAATCATTTCAAAATGCGAAGGACATGGAACAACATGCAGAATTGTGGGCAGTAAGCCCGGTGGACGGAAGATACAGAAATAAGATCGACCAACTGAAGGCATACTTTTCGGAGGCTGCGCTCATTAAATACCGCATACAGGTGGAAGTGGAGTATTTTATCAGCCTGTGCGAAATTCCGCTGCCTCAACTCAACCACTTCGATTACGCATTGGTTCCGCAGTTGCGCGATATTTACCTGAATTTTAAAGAACAGGATGCCGTAAGGGTAAAGGAATTCGAAAAAACCACCAACCACGATGTAAAGGCGGTGGAATACTTCCTCAAGGAAAAGTTCGACGCGATGGGGCTGGAAAAGTACCGCGAATTCATTCACTTCGGGCTCACCTCGCAGGACATCAACAACACGGCGGTTCCGCTTTCGCTGAAACAGGCCTGGCGCAACGAAATCACACCGCTGATCGATGCCATTCAGGATAAATTGTTCCGCCTGAGCGATCAGTGGAAAGCCATTCCGATGCTTGCAAAAACACATGGACAACCGGCATCGCCCACCACACTCGGCAAGGAAATATATGTATTTGCCGACCGGTTGGAACAACAGCTAAACCTGATCCGGGCGGTTCCATTCACTGCCAAGTTCGGCGGGGCCACCGGAAACTTCAACGCACATCATGTGGCCTATCCCGATATCGACTGGCCCGATTTCGCCAATGGGTTTCTGATGAGTAAACTCGGCCTGGAGCGTCAGTACGTAACCACCCAAATCGAGCACTACGACGACATGGCTGCCTTTTTCGACGGGATCAAACGCATCAACACCATCCTGATCGACCTCAACCGCGACATGTGGTCGTACATTTCCATGGAATATTTCAGGCAGAAAATCAAGGAAGGCGAGGTCGGTTCATCGGCCATGCCGCACAAGGTGAACCCCATCGATTTCGAAAACTCCGAAGGCAACCTCGGCATTGCCAATGTCATTTTCGAACACCTGTCGGCAAAGCTCCCCGTTTCAAGGTTACAGCGCGACCTTACCGATTCCACCGTAAGCCGGAATGTGGGGGTGCCGGTGGCGCACTCTATGATCGCGTACAAATCACTGCTAAAGGGGCTCAATAAAATTGTTCTGAATGAAAGCAAATTAAAACAGGAACTCGAGGAAAACTGGGCGGTGGTGGCCGAAGCCATCCAGACTATTCTGCGCCGCGAAGGCTACCCCAATCCCTACGAAGCCCTGAAAGCGCTCACCCGCACCGGCGAAAAGATCACGCGCAAGTCCATTCAGGATTTCATCAATCAACTGGACGTTTCGCCAAAAGTAAAGGATGAACTGAAAAAAATATCACCGCACAACTATATTGGCATGCAGCCTTTTGATTGAAAAGAATTCCAGAAAAATTCAGCAGCAAAAACCGATAATTGATATTTGCTATTTTTGCAAAAAAAATAACCGAGAAATATGGATTTAAGCAACATACTTGCAATTTCAGGAAAACCGGGGCTTTACAAAAACGTAGCCCAGTCCAAAACCGGCGTGATTGTGGAATCGATAGAAGACGGAAAGCGATTTCCGGCCTTTGCACACGAGCGCATCAGTTCCCTGGCAGAGATCAGCATTTTTACCACCGAAGAAGATGTGCCGCTGGAAGATGTTTTAAAAAAGATCTACGAAAAATACGACGGCAAACAGGTGCTCGATGCCAAATCCGACGGTGAGGCGCTAAAATCCTTTATGGAGGAGGTGCTGCCGAATTACGACAAAGAACGTGTGTATACTTCCGACATCAAAAAGCTGGTGCAGTGGTACAATATTCTGGTAGCCCACGATATGCTGGACTTCACTGAACAGGAAGCCGAAGGGGAACAAAGCGAAACCGGAGCCACTGAAAAGCAAGAGCCACAGGATAGCGGATCAGAAGAAAACAAAGCTTAATGTACAAACCGATATTCAGGCCGCTGTTTTTCAGGTTTCAGCCCGAAACCATCCACCATATTGTGGCAGGCGGCCTGAATGCGTTTTACAGGCTGCCGGCGAGCAGTGCCTTATCCAAGGCAATGTTTTCCGTTCAGGATAAAAGCCTTGAGCGGGAGGTGTTCGGCCTGAAGTTCAAAAATCCGGTAGGAATCGCAGCAGGCTTCGACAAGCAGGCTTCGATGTACAACGACCTGGCCAACCTGGGATTCGGTTTTGTGGAAATCGGAACCATCACCCCCGAACCACAACCGGGAAATCCTAAACCGCGGCTTTTCAGACTTCCCAAAGATCAGGCCATGATCAACCGGATGGGCTTTAATAATATAGGTGTGGACGAGGCAGTAAAAAACCTGAAAAAGCGCCACACCAACATTGTGATCGGCGGCAATATCGGGAAAAATACGGCTACACCAAACGAAAAGGCGCTAAACGACTATGTAATATGCTTTGAGAAGCTTTTCGATCACGTTGATTATTTCGTGGTAAATGTAAGCTGTCCCAACATCACCGACCTGCACGAACTCCAGGATCAGGATCACCTGATGCAGATCCTGGGCAGGCTTCAGCAAATCAACCTTTCCAAACCAAAGCCCAAACCCGTAATGCTTAAAATATCGCCCGACCTGAACAATGCACAGCTCGATGAAGTAATCGACATCGTAAAGCATACCAGCATTGCCGGCGTGGTGGCCGCTAATACCACCATCACACGTACCAACCTGCAAACCCCGGGCGAGAGGATCAGAAGGATCGGCAACGGCGGATTAAGCGGCAAGCCCGTTAAATACCGCTCGACCGAAGTGATCAGGTATCTTAGCGAAAAATCCGGCAAAGCCTTTCCAATTATCGGCGTCGGGGGAATATTTACCCCGGAGGATGCCAGCGAAAAACTGGAGGCCGGGGCCGACCTTATTCAGGTGTATACAGGATTTATTTATGAAGGCCCGTTTATTGCAAAGAAAATAAACCGCCATCTGCGCCGGAAAATCAATCGCTGATCACTTAAAAAAACCTGAAAATTAAGCCACAGGATTATTCTATGTAAAATAATTTCCCTACTTTTGCACCCCTGAATTTGTGGATGGTGATTTTATCGCCTAAAAATCATGCATTTGCAAATAATGAAATATTAATTTATAACCCGGGTGATCAGGCGGCGCCCACAACGAATTTCTGAATGTCAGACGAAAAAGAAAAAGTCAATCAGGAGCCCGAAAACCAATCCCAACCTGCTGAAGAGCAAAAACCTGAGGTAGAGAAAAAAGAAGAAACACAGCAACAGCCTGCCGAAGAAACCGCTGCCGAAAAGAAAGAAGAAGCAGCCGAAACCAAAGCCGAAGAAACACCGGCAGAGGAAAAAGCAGAAACTCCTGCTGAGAAAGCTACACAGGAAGAAACTGAAGAAACACCGCAGACTGCCACGGATAAGCTGGTGAAAGAAACCATCGAGCGCCCCCAAGAGCAGACCGTGGATGTTAAAAGCAAAGAAACCGAAGTGGCAGCCCCCAAACCGGAAAAACCGGAAGATTTCGACTGGGATGCCGTAGGTAAAAAACAGGACGGTTACAGCAAAGGAGAACGCGACAAGCTTGAAGAGCTTTACAATAAAACATTCAGCTCGATCGCAGAACATGAGGTGGTGGAAGGAACCATCGAAAACATTAGCGACCGCGAAGTAGTGGTAAACATCAACTTCAAATCCGACGGTGTGATCCCCAGGGCTGAACTGCGCTACAATCCCGAGGTAAAAGTCGGCGACAAAATCGAAGTATATGTGGAAAGCCAGGAAGACCAAAGCGGTCAACTGATCCTTTCGCACAAAAAAGCCCGTATCCTCAAGTCGTGGGAGCGTGTAAACGAAGCCTACGAAAAGGAAGAGGTGATCAAGGGTTACGTGAAGAGCCGCACCAAAGGTGGTTTGATTGTCGATGTATTCGGCATCGAGGCCTTCCTCCCCGGTTCGCAGATCGATGTGAAACCCATCCGCGATTACGACATTTACGTAGACAAAGTGATGGAATTCAAGGTGGTGAAAATCAACCAGGAATACAAAAACGTGGTGGTTTCAC
>JBKHBQ010000349.1:0-3128 GCA_046542305.1 Bacteroidales bacterium | reverse complement strand
ACATTCTATCCATTGAACTATGGGGCCAACGGGCTGCAAAATTAATCATTTTCCGGAAAGAAGTGTTTTTTTATCCAGCGCCTTCCCGGAGATGATTTGAGATGTTTTCCGCCGGTTCTGGATTCTTTCAATGATGAGCAGGATTCTACATGACCAAATTGTGAAATTCTGAGCAAAAAACGCAAAGCCCTGGAATTCGAAGGCGATTTCTCAAACCCGCTTCACCGCCTCCTCAACTTTCACTTTATCGATTTCCAATACCATCACATTGGTGAGTTTCCACTTTTCCATTACTTCGCTGACCAGGCTTTTACGCACAATCATCACAAGTTTCAGGCGTGGCTGATCCATCAGCTCTTCTATTGCCGGCGCCCAGCCGCGGTCCTTCATTTCCAGCGGACCCACCTCATCGATGAACACGTAGGCACCATTGGGCAAAGTAGCGGGTTCGAGGAGTGACCTGCCAAATTGCTGGCCCGCTTCATAAAACCGGAACGGGCCTATTTCTTCTCCGTCGCCTCCATGAATGCTGCAAAGTGGTTTGCGATCGCCGCTTTCCATCGACAGGATTTCGAAGGCCGACCGACGGTTCGATTCAAATTGCCCGTGCGCGCAGAATCCCGCCGTTTGTTTCCCGTTTTTCTTTAATGCCGCGGCAAGGTTAAGGGCAAAGGTGGTTTTTCCGTGGTGTTTTTCGCCGGAAATGATAATCACCTTGGGTTTCATAAGCTGCGATTTAAAGACATTTAAAAGGTCATCGGCCTGCAATAATATTTGTGATATGTGCCTGCCCGGTTTTCGCAGCAGTTGCCGCGGCCGCACAAACTGATCGATGATGGAGGGAAGCGCTGAAAATGCCATCCCGAGCGACAGGTACAGCTGCGAGAATCCCCGTTTCCAGAGCATGGTTTTTACAAGCGGATTGCGCAATTCAACGCTTATGGCCGAAAATCCCACCAGGATCAATACGGCGCGTACATTCATCCTGATGCCGACCAGCAGGCCCTCGGGATCGAACACGTTTCCGCTGCTGAATCCGTTATAAAACAAGGTGGCCAGGAAAGTAAGCACCAGTACCTGCACCCAGAAAAACGGCCGCTTCAGGTGCCGCATCGAGCGCTTGTACTGGATCAGGCAAAACATCACATAGACGGCGATAAATGCCAGTCCGACAATAAATCCGATGGCGTTAAGCACCACAAGACTAACGGCAATGGCAAACAAATGAAAAAACAACAGCTTCACGGAGAATTGCTGACCGGGATCGAGCGAAAAAAGGTCACGGCGTTGTGACGAACGTATATCAAAGGTTTTGCTGCCGTCCATGTCGCGAGTTTTTGGATTTCTGCCCAGCACCATCCCTGTTAAGGAAGCGGCAATGCCAAGCACAGCATAGATCCCGAACAGAATCCATAAGGCCAGTTCGGGCTTCAGACCGGGATACCCGATTTGCCCTACGGCAAATTCGTATAGGTTCACAAGCACGGTCACAAAATCGAACCCATAGATGATCAGCAGGTTTATGATTTTGTGGGCGATGGTACTTGCCAGTGCCATGGCCCCGCCGATGATGTAGCCTATGAAATTTGCGCCGAAGAGCCGGGTGAAGATCTCCATTAGCAGTGCTTCGGCAAAAATGCCGGTCATGGGCCCGAGCAGAATGGCGCTGGGTGAAATGGATTTCATCAACGCACAAATCAGGCCGGCCCGCCAGAAAAGTCCCTTCTCTTTCCAAAGCTGGTGAAATGCCACCATAATCACCACGCTGATCATTGCCAGTATGGTTCCGGCCATCGGGATGCGCAGGTTGTGAAAAAAGCTCCCGATGATGATCTCAACCGAAGCCCACAGGCTCCCCACCACACTGGCTTTAAGCCAGATGTCGCTGAGTGTGCCGGTGGTTTTCATTTCCTTCATTTAACCGAATAACCGGCAATATTACATATTTCGTGAGGATTTCAGAACGTGATTTTTTGATAGCAGAAAGTATTCCCAATTGTTATGGTCGTGATCGTAATCGTTGCCACAGGATATTCGCCGTTTTCACTACGGGAATTGTTCTGGTTTCGTGCATTGGCAAAACTAAGTGAAGTATAACCACTGAAATCCATAATTGTTAACGGTTTACCGGTGTAAATTTCAACTCCTGATCACATCAGATGAACTCAGAATGCCTTCAATTCCCTATCTTTGCCGAAATTTTTAAACCGGGTTTGGATATGAACGACAACAGCGACAAGAAATTCAAAAGATATACCGTTACTTCGGCGCTGCCCTATGCCAACGGGCCGCTGCACATCGGACATTTGGCAGGGGTGTATGTGCCTGCCGATATTTACGTAAGATACCTGCGGTCGAAAGGTGAAGAAGTGGTTTTTATCGGCGGATCGGATGAACACGGGGTGCCGATCACCATTAAGGCGCGTCAGCAGGGGGTAACGCCGCAGGCCATCGTGGATAAATACCATGCGATTATCAGGGATTCGTTTGAAGAATTCGGCATTTCCTTCGATATCTATTCGAGGACGTCCAATAAGATCCACCACGAAACGGCAGCCGATTTTTTTAAGAAGCTTTACGATCAGGGCGATTTCATCGAAAAATCCACCGAACAGTATTACGACGAAGAAAACCAGCAATTCCTCGCCGACCGCTACATAACAGGCACCTGCCCGCATTGCAGCTACGAAAAGGCATACGGCGACCAGTGCGAAAATTGCGGCACTTCACTCAGCCCCACCGAGCTGATCAACCCCAAATCGGCACTCAGCGGCAATGTGCCGGTGCTAAGGGAAACAAAACACTGGTACCTCCCGCTCGACAAATACGAACCCTGGCTCAGGGAATGGATTCTCGAAGGACACAAACACGACTGGAAACCCAATGTTTACGGTCAGGTGAAATCGTGGGTGGATACAGGCCTGCAACCACGTGCCGTAACGCGCGACCTCGACTGGGGTGTGAAAGTGCCGCTGCCGGATACCGAAAACAAAGTGCTCTATGTGTGGTTCGATGCGCCCATCGGATATATCTCGGCTACACGAGAGTGGGCCGAACAAACCGGCAACGACTGGCAGAAATGGTGGAAAGATCCGGAGTCGCGCCTGATTCATTTCATCGGTAAAGAC
>JBKHBQ010000058.1:0-17146 GCA_046542305.1 Bacteroidales bacterium | reverse complement strand
CTGAAGGAAAAAGTGGCCGCAAAAACCTGGAGCCGGATGTTGTCGTTCAATAAATTTGTGCACAGTGCGCCGGTGATCGTGGCTTTTGTGCTGGAAAAACCGAAAGTGATCACCCAGATTGGTGGCCGGATTAAACACAAGGAATACCCGCTCATCGACATTGGCATCGCTGCCGAACATTTTTGCCTGCAGGCCACCGAAGAAGGACTGGCCACCTGTATGCTGGGTTGGTTCGATGAGAAAGCCGTTGGAAAGCTTCTGCATATTCCGAAACAAAAAACCATCGGACTGCTCATCACCCTCGGCTACCACAATTACGACCGAATCCCCGATAAACGCCGGAAGGATATGAAGGAGGTGGTGAGTTTTAATGCGTATGGAAGGGGTGAAAACTGAAACTCAGAATCCAGTGAAGCAAAACTCAACCCCCAAAAATCTAAATCAAATCAAGCCTCCTCATAAGTTGGAACCAGAACAAATCAGAAAATCAAATTCTTATAGGCAAAACATGGTTTCTGAATATTTATGACGGATTTTTTTTGAATCGCCGAATTTTGAAAAGAGGAAAAATGTAAGGTAAACCTGATAAGGTTCATGAAATGTGTAATATAGGTGGTAAAGTCTGGTGTAGTAAATGAATATGGTTTAATATAAAACATGTGAATGCAGGCTTTTTATTAAAGATCACTTCGCTGTACGCTCCTCGCTAAACACGATGTTCACGACGCAAGAACCTTCCGGTTGTCTCTGCGTCAGTAACCTTCCCGTTTTCCACCCTGATCTTTCCCCCGGCGATCACTGTTTCTGCAGAGCCTATGATTTTCGTGCCTTCATAGATATTCTGATCACAGTTTTGCAATTGCGATTCACGGTTGATGATACCTGTGGTTTCAGGGTTCCAGATCACTACATCGGCATCCATGCCGGCTTTCAGATCGCCTTTTGATGTAAGACCGAATATCCGGGCAGCATTGGCGGAGAGCAGTTTTATCCACTGCTGCAGGCTGATCCTTCCCGGCAGCACGCCATAGGAAAAAAGCAGCGAAGGCCTGAATTCAACACCTCCGGCGCCGTTGGGGATGCGCGTAAAATCTTCCCTGCCCGACGCTTTTTGTGATTTGTTGAAGGAACAGTGGTCGGTGGCGGTGGTTTGCAGCGTTTCTTCCGACAGGGCCTTCCACAGTCTCTCCCGGTCATGCTTTTCACGCAGCGGCGGGCTCATCACGAATGCAGCGGCTTCATCAAAGGGGGCTTCGTATCGTGACCGGTCCAGCAGGAGATACTGCGGACAGGTTTCGCCGTAAATCCGCAGGCCTGCCTCCCGGCCACGGGCGATCAAACCGGCGCCTTCGGCAGTGGAAACATGAACGATATAAACGGTACAACCGAATTGCCGGCTGAAGTTTATCGCTCTTCCTATGGCTTCGGCTTCGGCGGCCGGAGGGCGCGAGAGGGCGTGGTATTCCGGGCCGGTCTTGCCTCCGGAAATGAACTTTTCCTGCAGATAACGGATTAATCCGTCGTTTTCGCAATGGAGCATCAGCAAGCCGCCGGACTTGCCGAGAATATCCATTATGGCAGCCAGCGTGTGGTCGCCGATGCCGATGGTTTTGCGGTAGGCCATATAGGCTTTGAAGGAAGTGATGCCTTCATTGTAAATACATTTTTCGATCTCCCTGATGGTGGCCGGGTTTCCGTTCAGCGGACTAACGTGCAGGGAATGGTCAATCAACGAACCGGCGGCCAGGGCTTTCCTTTCGTGCAGGGCTTCGATGAGGGACTGGCCCTGCAAGGGCGTCACAAAATCCAATATGGTGGTGGTGCCTCCGTAAAGCGCGGCCAGGCTGCCGGTTCTGAAATCATCGGCTGAGTTTCCGGCAGCAGTGGGAAGTTCCATGTGTACGTGCGGATCGATAAATCCCGGCAGGATATATCTGTCTGTGGCATCAATGGTTTTGGCATGAGTGGAAATCTGGATTTTGCCCGCGGATATTTCTGCAATAGTTCCGTCGCGGATCAGCAGGTTTCCCCTGAAATCTTCCGTGCCCGTAATGATCCTTCCGTTGCTGATGTAAATTTCCGACATGTCAGTTCCTTAACCTTTTAGTTTTTTCCAGAGCCGGCCGGCCATTTCATTTGCAAACTTCAGGATATCCTCTTCTTTCATTTGCACCAGTTTGCGATCTCTCACCACGATTTCGCCATTGGAGATCACATGCCGGACATGAGCGGAGTTTAAACCGTAAACAAAATGTGCGTGGAAATTTTCCGGTGTTACCGGGGTAGGGCTGTCGTAATCCAGCACCACCAGATTGTTTTCATCATCGCCCTCAAAGCCGTTTTTTTCGAAGTACACATTTGCATTGCGCAAGCGCTTATAAATGGATTCAGGTGTAACGGAGTCATGTTTCAATCCGCAGAAATAGGCATATTGTGCGCTGCGAATCATGTCGCTGTGCATGCCGTCGGTGCCGAGCAGGATGCGATCGCCGAGGTCCCGGGCATTAAAAAGACCAACCCGGTTATTCAGGTTGCTTTCCATGTTTTCTACTACCCACGCCTTCGATGCAGCTATCATTTTCCTTTCTGCATTATCCAGATGCAGACAATGCGCCAGAATGCTTTTGGACGAATCGAGCAGGCCGAATTCCTTGAGGCGTTCCACCACGCGTTTGTGATAATTGATGGAGGAATGTTCCTGGTCGTATTTATCTTCGGCAACGTGGATATGTGCGCCGGTGCCGTATTTTTCCATCAGCCCGGCCGCCCTGCGAAGGGTGTGATCACTCAGCGTGAAAGAAGCATGAAGCCCGACCAGGCCCTTATAAGACTTTAGGTATTCCTCGTTTTGTGCCAGGCCTTCAAGGCTTTTCTGCATACCATCGCGATCGGAAACTTCGTAGCAAAGCAGATGCGATGCCCCCACAAATTCGAACGCGCCGGCAATGGTTCCCAGCGACCCATCGATGGCAAAGGGCGAAGCATGATGGTCGATCACAATCGTAACCCCGGCTTTAAGGCTGGCCATGGCCGTGTATAATGCGCCGGCCTCGATCATGTTCAGATCCAGTTTTTTGTCGAGGTTCCACCAGATGTATTTAAGAATTTCATAGAAATTTTCGGGTGGCTGGGCGGGCTGCGGCATCCCGCGCGACAACGCGGAATATACATGATGATGGGTATTGGCAAACGACTTTGTTACAATCTTCCCCTTGCAGTCGATAATCTGGCCGGGTCTGGTTTTCAGCGGAACGCTTCTTACAAAATGAATTTTGCCGTTCTTGCCTTTATCTATCCGGATATGGCTTTGGGTAAACTTTAGTGTTTTCCAATCGATGTGTGTGGCGTCTGTGAGATAAATGCTCATAACAGGGTTGTTTTACTAACAAATCCCAAATTTACATAATACCGGGAAATAACTTATAATCTGTTCATTATTTGTTTTCATTCATGGGCAGGGAATATCTTCTTTTTCCGTCGAACTGATAGAGCGAATTGGCCACGGCAGCAGCGGTAGGCACCAGCCCGATCTCCCCGATTCCTTTTGCACCGTATGGCCCCACCGGATCGGGCACTTCCACGGCGATTACCTTTACTACGGGCATTTCCGTCGACCGGAGCACGCCGCATTTATGCAGTTTTTCCGACAGGAGCCGGCCATCCTTCATCGGGAGATCTTCCGAAAGGGCATAGCCCAGCCCCATATGCACCGCTCCCTCGATCTGTCCTTCGAACAGGTTTGCGTTAAGCACTTTCCCCACATCATGTGCTGCCACTACCTTTTCAATTTTCCCCTCATCATCCAGTGTAACCAGTTGCGTGGCGTATCCGTAAGCAAAATGCGTAACAGGATTTTCGGTATCTGATCCGGGTTTTGTGGTCCAGTCACAAACAAAGCTGCCCAGGTAGGTATTTCCTGAAAGTTGTTCTGCTGATTTATGTTCAAGATCTTTTCTGATCTGCCGGCAGGCGTCGATGATGGCGTTTCCCATCAGTGCGGTAGCCCGCGAGGAGGTGGTCATGCCGGTGTTCAGTCCGTCGTTGGATTCCACCTTTACTTCAACAAGTGAGGGATCGATGCCGGATTCGCTGCAGAAGATCTGCACCGCCATGGTATGCACTCCCTGACCCATTTCAGTCCAGCCGTGGGCGATATCAATTTTCCCATCGTGCCTGAAGCGAATCTTTACATGGCTGTCGTCGATCATGCCATTGCCCACGCCTGAGTTTTTTATTCCGCAGGCGATGCCCGCATATTTTGCGTCGAGGTACGCTGCTTTTACCGCCAGCAGCGTTTCCCGTACGCCAACGCCTTCTCCAAGGACATGCCCTGTTGAAGTCGCCTTGCCGGGAACAAGTGCATTGAGGTACCGGAACTGCCACCTGTCGAAATCGCCTTTTTCGCACAATTCGTCTACCAGAATTTCCAAAGCAAAGATCACCTGGTTCACCCCGAAGCCGCGCATGGCTCCGCAGGGAATGTTGTTGGTGTAAACGGTTTTTGCCTGCAGCGAAATATTCGGCACATGGTAGGCCCCGGATGCATGTCCGGCCACACGTTCCATCACCTTTGTTCCCACCGAAGCATAGGCGCCCGTGTCGCCGATCGCGTCGAGGTAAAGTGCGGTAAGGATTCCGTATTTGTCGCAGCCCAGCTTCATGTGCATCCACACCGGATGGCGCTTGGGGTGCATCCTGATGGATTCTCCGCGGCTGAGCGTCAGCTTTACTGGTTTTTGCAAATGATGCGCAAACAGGCAAGAGTGGCCCTGCACACTCAGATCCTCCTTGCCTCCGAAAGCTCCACCCGTTGCCACCTGCGTAACTTTTAACCTGTCTTCCGAAATATTCAGCAAAGAAGCGATCTGCCGGCGGTCAACGTAAATGCCCTGTCCCTGGCTGTATAGGTGCAATCCGTTGCCCTCGGGCAGCGCCACTGCGGATTCCACTTCCATGAAGGCATGTTCAATTCGCTGGGTCTGAAAGGTGCCTTCAGCGGTGAAAGCGGCGGATGAAAATGCAGCATCAAAATCTCCGCGGTTGATCACGCAATTTTCCAGCAGGTTTGGTTGATCCTTATGCACCTGCGGGCTTTCCGGTGAAAGGGCCGGTTGCGGATCGGTAACCGGTTCAAGAATGTCGTATTCTACCTTTATCCTCGCCGCTGCTTTGCGCGCAGTTTCACGGTTTTGGGCAACCACGCCGGCTAAAACATCGCCAATGTAATTGGTGGTTTCCCCCACAGCGATCATCAGCGGCCAATCCTGAATGATGAGGCCTGTTTTAGGGTTGCCGGGAATATCGTTGGCGGTAAAGATACGGACTACGCCGGGCAGCTTTTCAGCCGCGCAGGTGTCGATGTTGCGGATCTTTGCCCTTGGGTGATCGCTAAAGCGCAAAGCTGCGTGAAGCATGCCATCGAAGTGCAGGTCGTCGGCGAAATGAAACTCGCCTTTTGCCAACTGATATGCCTGGTATTTTGGATGGCGTGTTCCGGCTTTCCCGTCGGAATGGGTGTCCTGAAGGGTAATTTTGTTTCTCAGCCTGTCGAGGGCAAGTTCGATGGCATCGATAATTTTGATGTACCCCGTGCAACGGCAGAGGTGGGGCTTGATGGTGCGGATTATTTCTTCCCTTGTGGGTTGTGGGTTTTCCGCGAAAAGCGCTTTGGTGCGCATAATAAGTCCCGGCGTACAAAAACCGCACTGCACGGCGCCTTTTTCTACGAAGCTGCCGGCAAGTACTTTCATCACCTCTTCGGGAATGCCTTCGGGGGTAATCACCTCACAACCTTCCAGGTTTTTCATTTTTACAGAACAAGAAAGCCTTGCCCTGCCGTCGATTTCTATGGTACAGGCACCGCAGGCACCCTGGCCCGAGCAACCATCCTTTACGGAAGTGATGCCCTGATGTTCGCGAAGAAATTCCAGCAGGTTCCGGCTGGCTTCGTCATGGTATTCGATTTGTTTTCCATTGAGCCTGAAACGGATCATGAGCTGTGGCATTAGGTTTCCGGTGCCATGCGACCGGCTGTCTACAGGTTAAAATGTTTTTTGATTTTTTTTACGTCGGGACTAACGGCTTTTGGGATGTTGATCATATCGGAAAAGGCGCCCACGTCCTTTAATCCCGAGCCGGTGATCAGCACCAGGTTTACGGCATCCCTTGAAATTTTTCCTGCCGCATGCCATTTCAGAAATCCGGCCATGGCGGCTGCGGCTGCCGGTTCGGCAAAGATGCCCGTATTGCGGGCCAATTTCCGGGCGGCTTCAATTATCTGATCGTCCGTTACAGTGATACCCTCGCCGTGGTATTTGGCGATGTATTGCGAGGCCATATAAAAATTGCGCGGGACATCCACCGAAATGGAATCGGCAATGGTTTTGGATTTTACCGATTTAAATTCCTTTTTACCCAGGTTATTCACCAAATTCGGACTGCCCTCGGCCTGCACGGCTATAATGGTGGGGATCATTTTTGTGATGTGCAGCTTCATCATTTCCTCAAATCCTTTGTACAGGCCTGAAAGTACGGCGCCATCACCTACCGGGATAAAGAGATTGTCAGGAATAACGCCGTCGAGTTGATCGTAGATTTCAAAGGCGGCAGTTTTTTTACCTTCGATGGTGATAGGGTTGAAAGCGGTATTGCGGTTGTAAATTCCTGTTTCACGGGTGAGTTGTATGCTCAGGTCGTAGGCTTCATCATAATTGCCCTTGATGGGAATAATCGTGGCGCCCGACATGGCGATCTGGATCAGTTTGGCCGTTGGCGCTTTTTCAGGGACGATGATGACGGCCTGCTGACCCTGTGCCGCGCAAATTCCCGCCAGCGATGAGCCGGCATTGCCTGTGGAGGCGGTCATGATCTGGTTGATATTACGGTCGCTGGCAAAAGCCGATACCACTATCGAAGCACGGTCTTTATATGACAGCGTGGGATTACGCGAATCGTTTTTAACAAACAGACTTGTGTTCAGCGGTTTTCCCTCGAATTCATCCACTTCATAAAGCGGGGTTTCTCCCACATCAAGACCGGGAATGCTGTCGGTCTGGCGGATGGGAAGAATATCGATAAAATAATCATTCTTCAGGGCATAAAAAAGATTGCTGCCCTTCATGTCGTCAGCCAGGGTATCGTAATCGTAATTTACTTTCAGCACACCCTGAAGCGGCAGGCCGGGTTTATTTTTTTTCTCGCAGTCGTAGCAGAGGTAAATTACCTCACTGGTAGTAATCTCCTTGCCACAGTTTACACATTGATAGGTGAACTTCGAAATAATTTCCTTTTTGTTTTTCATCACATGTACTCCTTTAAAATTCCGGTTCTTTCGTTGAATTCCATAATCTCTGCATCCCACTCGTCAACTTTTGACCAGGCGTTTTTCCAGTAGTGATCATCGTACCACTGGGCATTCAGTTCTTCCACTGTTTTTCCCTGCTGTTCCACCCAGGTGAAGTATTTCAGGTTGTGGATGCGTTTTTTATCATAATATGTCAACTCCAGCAAATGATCGGTTTTCAGTCCCAGCAGATGTGCTTCGAAATCCACGGCTGCATTTGCCGGCGTATAATCTTTTTGCTTATGCCTTGCCTCATTCAGCCTCGATTGGTACATCTCCATCGAATCGGTGGCCACGGTAAAGATAACATCATTCCGGTTCATTTCATAGTATCTGGCCATTTTTATGCAGCCCATCAGGTTGGCAATGGATGAAATGCCAAGCAGGTCGAGCATGTCGATCAGTCCGGAGGCTTGTGGTGCAATGCTTTTGAGATATTCCCTTCCGGATGGCTCGTTAAAGAGGCGCATGATGCGGATGTTGGCTTCGTCGTCGATGCCCGCAACCATGTCGGTATTTTTCAGGTTGTGAATCCAGGGTACATGCTTGTCGCCGATGCCTTCGATGCGGTGACCGCCAAAGCCATTGTACAGCAGGGTGGGGCATTGCAGAGCCTCACCCGCGCAAACCTTCACCATCGGGAAAAATTCTTTCAGGTATTCGCCTGCTCCCAGCGTACCGGTAGATCCCTGGGTGAGAAACAGCGCCGACAACCGCGATTCCTTTTCCTTGATGGAATTGAACACTTCCTCCATGGCCGGTCCCGTTACAGCATAATGCCACAGCGGATTGCCGATCTCACTGAACTGGTTCAGCGTAACGATTTCGTCGCCTCGTTCGGCTTCCAGTTCCTTCACTTTATCATAGATCTCCTTGACGTTGCTTTCGCAACCCGGGGTAGCGTAAATTTCCGCGCCTACTTTTTTGAGCCATTCGAACCGCTCCTGCGACATCTCTTCGGGCAGCACAGCGATGGAATCGCAGCCAAGCAGGTACGAATCGTAGGCGCCGCCGCGGCAATAATTTCCGGTTGATGGCCAGAGGGCTTTTTGGCTGGTAGGATCAAATTTTCCGGTAACCAGCTTTTCGACCAGCGGACCGAAGGTGGCGCCTACCTTGTGCGCTCCTGTGGGGAAGTATTTTCCGATAAGGATGATAATGCGGGCATTTACGCCGCTGATCTCCGGCGGGATTTCCATAAAATTCACCCCTCCGAAGCCGCCACCGGATTCCACCGGTTCGTTTTTCCAGGTGATGCGAAACAGGTTCAGCGGATTAAGATCCCACAGCCCGGTATTTTTTAGTTGCTCTCTGATCTTTGCAGGGATCAGGTCGGGATTACGCATTTGCCTGTAGGTGGGAATAATGATGCGCTTCTCGCGGCAGCGCCGGATGGTGTTGTCGAGAATTTGGCTGTTGGTTTTTAGCATAGATTAAATCAAATGTTTTACGGCTTCATAAATTAATTTCATTTCTGTGATCTCGGTAAGTTCCAGGGTGCCCTCATTTCCGGTAAAAATATCTATATGTGATATTTCAAAGGTTTCCTTGTCGAGCACGGCAATGCAATCGTCGTTTTCGAAGATCATGGCATCCCAGCTTTCAGTGAGGGTGGCCAGTTTGCCAGCCTTTTTCATGGTAAGGTCGCGATAGCTGTTGTTGCGCTGCAGCAGGAATCCGTCGGTGGCATCTTTAAAGCCTTCCCTGTTCAGGTGTATTCTGGGCTTGTCCAGGTATGGCGCTCCGGCGGTAGGGCAGAAGGTGGTACAGTTGCCGCATTCGTTGCACCAGTCGGCAATATTCAGCACCTGATATTTCTGCCTGATGGCGGTATAGGGGATGTATTCGGTCTCGTATTCATCATCCCAGAAATCCACTACCGGCACTGTCAGCTTTACCGGATCTGTTTCGTAATGCAGCATGGCCTGGTTGGGACACACCATAACGCACACATCACACAGCACGTCGCACTGCAGGCATCTCGAAGCTTCCTTCACTGCCTTTTTCTGATCCAGGGTAGAGGTCACCAGTTTAAAGTTCATCCGCTGTTCGGGCGACAGTTCCGGAACCTCCACGGCATGTTCGCGCCGCATTTTATTTATTCTTAACTGCCTGATGTCGATTTCATGATTTTTCGGAGGCAGTTCGATTTCCAGCAGGTTTTCTTCCCGGGCGGTGATTTCGGCAGCTGCCTTGCGGCCGTCGCCGATGGCATTGATGGCTGTGGAAGCACCCCGCAGGGCATCGCCGCCGATAAAGATCTTCGGGTCCTGGGTTTGATGGGAGCCTGTTTTTGTCTTCAGCTTTCTGGTGTCGATAAAATCAATATGCAATTCCTGTCCGATAGCAGGAATCACTGTATCGAAAGCCAGCGTAAATTCAGTTCCGGGAACATCCACAGGTTTTAACCGTCCTGATTTATCCTTACCCTTCAATTGCGTAGTGATGCATTCCAGGCCGCTCACCCTGCCGTTTTTGGTCAGGGCTTTTAAAGGCTTCATCAGTTCCAGTACGTTTATACCCTCGTCCAGTACGGCCTCTATCTCGCCGCGGTCGGCAGGCATTTCCTGAATTGTGCGGCGATACATCAGGCTTACCGATCCTTCGTCGCCAACCAGCCTGAAAGCCGAGCGGGCTGCATCCATGGCCGTATTGCCGCCACCGATCACCACTACATTCTTGCCGAGCATCACCTCCTGTTTTTGTTTTACGCGCTGTAGAAACTCGATCGGATCGAGGATGCCCGGGGTGCCTTGTTCGTAGAAATCGCCCTTGCGCGCCCTCCAGGCTCCGGTGGCGATGTATACGTAATCGAAGTTTTTGTAAATATCTTCGAACTTCTTTTTATCGATATGTGAACCACGGTGAATGGTGATGCCGGTTTTTTTGATCCTCTCCAGATCTTTCAGCAGCGCCGATTCCGTCATTCTGAAATCGGGTACCAGGCTGGCAACCATCCCGCCGCTGCGACGTGTGGATTCGAATATATCCACATAAAATCCCGAAAGGTTGAGATACCATGCACAGGATAATCCTGTGGGGCCGGCACCGATCACGGCCACTTTTTTGCCATTCCGGCGGATGCGTTTGCCATCGGCAATGTGCACGGGAGCATTTTCGGCTACAAAACGCTTGATCTCCCTGATAAGGATCGACTCGTCGTAATTGATCCGTGTACATTTCACCTGACACGGATGGTCGCAGATCATGCCCGTTACCGACGGGAACGGATTGTTCCTGAAAATGGCTTCGAAGGATTTATCGAAATTCTTTTGTGATGCATGCCACAGGTAATCAGGGATGTCCTGCAGGGTAGGACATTTGCCGACGCATGGCGCTTCTATACAATCGTACAGGTATAGCGGCCTGTCGGTTTTGATATTTGTAGGAACAAGCTGTTGTTTTTGATAAACGCGCTGATTGAGTGTTTGGATGGCATAATCCTTCAAATGTTCCAGCGCAGCAGTTTTTACATTGTATTCATGACTGCTTTTGAGGATGAATTCATATATATTTTTAGCCTGCAAACTGGCAAATGAGCGGGAAATCTGTTCGAAATACTGAAGCAGCCTGCCATACCCGCCGGGCTTGAGCAGGTCGCTGCAAACGGTTATCGGGCTCAATCCGCACTTGAGCAGTTGAACGATGTTAAAACAATCGGCCCCGCCCGAAAAAGAAATGTCCATCATTCCCTCGAAACGATCCTGAAATTTGGCCGCCAGATTTACGGCGATGGGGTGCAGGGCTTTGCCGCTCAGGTACACCTTTTCCTCGGATGCGGGCAGTTGGGTATTTTGGTTGAGGCATTCCAGGGTATTGGAAATTTTCATCCCCACCTGCAGTCCCATTTCCTTTGCCGTACCTTTAATTGCATCCAGAAGGCGGAGTGCATCGATGTATTTCAGGTCGTTTTCGAAAGATGAATCAGGAACTTCCACGTGGTAGCCCCTCGAAGGATTTAATATGGCACGTATCGATCCGGCGCCCAGCAAGGTTGGGTTGAGCTTTACGGAGGTATGCAGCTTCTTTTCTACAAGTAAAAACTTTACGATATATTCCACTTCTCTCGGCGGACAACCGTGCATGGTAGAAAGAGTGACGCTGTTCGAAATCTGATCGGGTATATCAATTTTGTCAATCTCAGGATATAAAGCAGTGATGGCTTTGATCTTCTTATCTTTTATTTCACGGCAATTCATCATCTTATCGATGAACCACTGCACTTTTTCACTGCGGATATCGCTCAGGCTGTAGCCAACGCTCATGTTGAAGATGGTGCCCGGGGAAAGATCCTTTCTGATTTTTGAAAAAAGCCGGTGATGAAGTATATGTATCAGAATCCAGGCATTCAGGTACTGATCAAAGGATTCTTCGATGCTCAGCTCCTGCGACCATTCGCAGTTGTAACCTTCGTCCTGCATGTCGATGCAGGGTTTGGTGACGTGGATGTGATCGTTGGCCTGCACCGTCTTTAATTCGATAAATCGTGCACCGCATAACCAGCCTTTAACTATATTTTGGGCAAGCTGTGTATGCGGACCGGCTGCAAGTCCCAGCGGATTGTGTAATTTTTGGCCGTAACGCTCTGAATAAAGATAATGATAGTGCCAGGGTTTATAAAATATCTTCTCCGGAATATCGAATATGACTCCTTTATGGTTCAGGTCGCTCAATATGATTTGAAGCAATTGCTCCAATGCAGGTGGATAAAACTTATCAGGCATGTAATTGCTGTTTGTGGTCGTAAAAGTGCAAATATACAGTTATTTTTAGCGGCTCATCGTGGCATCTTATTAAAAACCTTTAAACTGCTGCAATTTTTAGCCATTCCAAATTACATATACCCCAAATGATTATGTGTTTCAAAACTTTCTACCGGTTTCGTTTAGCAAGGATTATCTTACCTTTGCCGAAAAAAAAACGGAGAAATCGAATGAACTACCTTAGGATAATTTCCGGAAGTATCTTGCTTGTGTTTTTTTTAGTTTCCTGTGGCACAGGGAAGTCGGTGAAGAAAGTGGATGCCTCAGCCGACAATGCCTTTAACGAAGGCAACTACAGCGCTGCATTGGCGGCTTACGACAATGTGATAGCTGATTGCAGGGCCAACAACCGCCAGGCTGATTGCCCCGCCTATACCCGTGCAGGAATTAGTGCGTTGAAACTCGAGCAAACCGGCAAAGCCATCGAGTATCTCGAAAATGCCACCTATACACCACACGCCAATCAGGACACCTATTACTATCTTGCGAAAGCCTACCGTCGAATCGACAACCTCTCCAAAGAACTTTTAACCCTGGAGGATTATGTGGAGAAATTTCCTGAAGGAACGAATATTGAAGAAGTGCAGCACCGGCTTTTCGAAACTTACATGGAAAGCGAAAACTGGGAAAAAGCCACTGCATTATGGCCATTGCTCAGCCAAAGCACCCGAAATGAGGCAGCAATGCAGAAACACTGGTTTAAGCTGAGTTGCGAAATTACTGCATCCGATAATTGTGATCAGCTTGCCAAAAATTTGCTGAAGAAAGATCCTGAATATGTGGCTGCGCTCGAATTTTTAGGGGAAAAGTATTTCTGGAACGCCGAAAACCGCTACCAGGCAGAAATGGAAGCCTACGAAAAGAACAGAACCCGCAAGCAGTACGCACGATTGCTGAAGGCCCTAGATGAGGTGACCGCGGATTTCAAAATCGCCCTGGAATATTTTCAAAAGCTTTACGAAATTAATCCATCGCCCAGAAATGCCACCTTTCTGAGCAATATTTACCTCCGTTTCGACGACAAGGAAAAATCAGATTACTACCGCCGGAAATCCGGAAACTAACTTATCCGGCCGGGGAACCTGTAACCCCTTTTCATTAAAAAATCCTTAACATTACTGCCTTGTAAATATTACGCAGGGTGGTTATCTTTGCGGTTTGCATGTATAGTTGCCTATACACAAAATCAATTGAACATACATTAACCAAAAAGAAAGGATTTTTATGAAGAAGTATTTACTCATGTGTTTGTTTTGGTGCGTTGGAGCCGTTTTCCTGGTTCAGGCGCAGCAGACTGAGAAGGGCGGGCAATGGACCATCCTTGAAACCTTCGAGGTTCCGGGAAAAGCCTCCGGGCTTGCCTGGGACGGGCAGTACATTTTCTTTGGGCAGTATTCGCCCAATGGTGATCAGATTCACCGGTTGGACCCCGAAACCGGAAACTACGAATTCGTTTGCAACGGACCCATGGAAGATGCCTTCGGCCTCACCTGGGATGGTGAGTACCTGTGGTCCACCGACCATCCGGCGGCTTTCGACCCGGGAATAGCGTATCAATTTGATTTGTCCGGGAATGTGAACTCGCAGTTCGAATGTCCGGCCACCTATATGGGCGGGATCGAATATGACGATGGCAATTTCTGGCTGGCAGCCTATTACGATCCTGACGGCTGGATTTACAAGACCGACAATCAGGGAACGGTATTAAAGGATTTCGCCACTCCCGGCACACAGCCCTGGGATATATGCCTGCAGGATGAGTTTCTGTGGATTGCAGATTACAATGATAACATGATCTATAAAGTGGATACCATCAACGGAAGCCTCCTCGAATCGCATCCGTGCGAAAATTTGAAACCTGCCGGGATTACCTACGACGGCCAGTATCTTTGGTATGTCGACGGGCCGCTCGGTGCCCCCAGCACCATCTACAAAGTTGACCTTGGCGGAGCAGGCACACCTGAGATTGAAATTCCCGTTACGAGTTGGGATTTTGGTAATGTGGCCATTGGCGATTCGGCTGTTTGGGCTATGAACGTGATGAACACAGGTACGGCAGAACTGGAAATTGAGGGGCTGCAAATAATGAACTCGGTGCCGGTATTTTGCTGGGAAGCTTTTCCGCTTACAGTCGCTCCGGGCGAAAACCAAGACATCGAGCTTGTTTTCAGACCAACTGAAGTAGGTTCGCTTAACACAACCATTCAGGTGCTATCCAACGATCCGGTAAACCCTGAGGTGGATGTGGAACTTATGGGCGAAGCTGTGATTGCCGGCCCGGCCATCCATCTGGTATCCACAAGCCATGATTATGGTGACGTGCGGTTGAATGCCATGACCAGGTGGTTCCTTCAGGTACAGAATATCGGGGATGAACTGCTTACGGTAAGCGACATCACCATCGACGATCCGGCTTTCTTTGTGGATGCCGGTCAGACGCTTCCTTTTATCGTAGCTCCGCTGGAAACCATCGAAGTGGGCATCTGGTTCAACCCGCAGGAAGCCACTGCATACGATGTGCTTTTGCAGGTTGATAGCGATGATCCGGCCAGCCCCACGGTGGATGTACTCCTTTCCGGTACGGGTGTGGATCAGATCTATCCGATCGGACAAGTGTTCTGGCAGTATACCATCGATGCCGGATGGGACAATACCCCCAAGTCCATCGTGCCTATTCAGGATATCAATGATGATGGGATAAGTGATGTGGTGGTCGGTTCGGAAGATAATTTCATCAGGTGCTTCAACGGAAATTCCGATGGCACCGCGGATTTACTCTGGGAATACGAAATCTATGCCGGTAATGTCTTCCAGCAAAACTGCATGGATATCCTTCCCGATATCGACAACGACGGCTACAGTGAGGTGGTTTTCGGAACGGCAGGGGGCGATCGCTCGGTGACGGTGCTTTCCGGAAAAACCGGTGCCTTCCTGTGGACCTTCAATACCGACATGTGGGGCGAAGGTGGCTGGGTATACCAGGTTGATGCTGAAATGGATTTTAATGGTGATGATATTCCCGATGTACTGGCTGTAGCCGGTGACGATGCCAATGATGTTGGCCCCAAACGTGCCTTCCTGCTCGACGGCACCAACGGCGATCTGATCTGGGATTACTATATCGGCGGACCGGGATTTTCGGTGATCGCCATCGAAGATGTAACGGGAGATGGAATTCCGGATGCTGTTGCAGGTGGTTCCAACGAAAGCGAAACCCAGGGTAAGGTGATTGGTATCGATGGCTCCAATGGAAGCATGATCTGGACCAAAACCACTCCGGGTACGTCTGTCTGGGGATTGATTCAGATTGACGACATCAACGGCGACGGCATGAAGGATGTTGCTGCCGGCGACTTCAACGGCTATTATTTCGGCTTCGACGCCTCCAACGGCGACGAACTGTTTGGCAGTGCCATCGGCGGCATGCCCCTGATCCTGCGCATGGAAAGACTCGACGATGTAGACGGAGACAACTATGACGATATCCTCTTCGCTTCGAGCAGCAGCAACTGCATCGTGGTTAGCGGCTACGACGGATCGAACATCTGGCTGAACTCATTATCCGATAAAGCCTGGAACGTCGACAGGATCAGCGACATCAGCGGCGACGGCATTAACGACGTGATCGTGGGCACCCTTTATCAGAACAACAAGGTATATTTCCTTGACGGCGTAAACGGCGATGAACTGAAATCGCTGCCGTATGGAGAGGCTGTGGATGCCATCGTTGCCATTCCGGATATCAACGGCGATCATTCCATGGAAATGGTAGCCGGCGGCCGCGAAGGGCTGATTACCTGCTACTCCGGCGGCATCGATGCCTCCACATTCATTCCTCAGCATGCTCCCGCAACTGGTATTGCCATGGATTGCTCACCCAATCCATTTGTGGGCACCATGAACATCACCATCGAATCTTCGCGCCTCCACGATGTGAATATCAGGATCATCAGCGCAGGAGGAAGCCTGGTGCGCGATTTCGGAAACTATGCCATTGGAGAGGTGCCGGTTAACATACCCTGGGACGGAAAAAATGCCTCGGGTGCCGATGTCAATCACGGCATGTACTTCCTGGTGATTTCCGACGGAAAATATAGCAAGACCATGAAACTCATCAGGCAGTAAATCTGCTGAATACGTTTTTTTTACAGATACCCCGGATAGAAATACCCGGGGTATTTTTTTCCTGACGTATAAAAATCCTTACATTTGAGCCATCATATGCCAATCATGGTGGCGGGTACCGAACCTGAATAACCGTTGAAAAAACAGCGAAGGGGAATGGAAGCAAACTTCGATGATGCATTCAAAACGCGGCCTTATCCCGCACATGCGGGGCAGGAGAATGCCGTTGCTCCAGGTCCCACACAGGCTTATGCTGATCCTGCCGGCATTTCCGTGGTTGCCGGTATCCGGGAGCTAAGGGGTAAAAAGTCCGTAAGTTCGCTGTCTTTCAGCGCGGGAGACCGTATCGAGCTCAATAGCATTGGCTATGAAGTCTGTGATGTGATTTCAGGTGCCGGAAAATCCGCTGAAGCGGCCATTTACCGGATTCGCAACAGCGAGGGAAATACATTTGCCCTGAAACTTTACTACGAGTTCACCGACAGCTCACTCGAACCCAGTGCCGACACGCTGCAGCGAATTCGTGAAATATCGGGCGGAGAGATCCTCAACCTGTACGACTTCGGCACCGGCCCCAACAAATACCTGAACCGTTACTGCTTTGAAGTTAGTGAGTTTGCCCGGGGTGGCGACCTGGTTTCCGTTGAACATTTCAGAAAAAAATTTACACCCGGATTCATTGAAGATGTGGTGGTTTCCGGAATCTTTCGCGGCATAGAAAGGCTGCACAGCCAGCGTATCTACCATTGCGACCTGAAGCCGCAGAATGTGTTTTTTCTTGATGCGGAACAAACCAGGGTGGTGATCGGCGATTACGGCTCGGCAAAATCCTTTGATAAATCCAATGCCAAGGAACTCAACTATACCACCCTGACCAAAGGTACCGAATTTTACCTGGCCCCCGAGCAGGCTTTTG
>JBKHBQ010000057.1:0-17284 GCA_046542305.1 Bacteroidales bacterium | reverse complement strand
CCGGACCCGTGAAGGTCAACGGTTTTCAAGACCGCCGCAATCGACCACTCTGCCAACTCTCCGCCGCAAAAGTACATCTTTTTTCTTTTTTGCAAAGATTTAAACTTTCTTTCATGCTTTTTCGTTCATACCCTAAAGGCAAATACCGAAAACTGAAGTTCTTGCGCCATTTACTTTTTCTTACTTGATTTGTATATACCGCAGGCGTAATTTTGGACAATGTTTGGTAATACCTAAAGTTATAAAAACATGAAAAAAGTATTCACAATTCTTCTCCTGGTGCTCTTTGCACATGCAGGTGTCAATGCGATCCCGAAATATGTCCAGGCCCAGTTGTTTTATTCCAAGTTTTTGTCGCCACAGGATGGCCCATACCTGGAAACCTACATCTCGGTGGTTGGCAACAGTTTAAAATATGTACCTGTTGACGATGGAAATTTCCAGGGAAAACTTGAGGTGACCATGATTTTCAGTAAGGACGGAAACGTGGTTAACTACGACAAATATGAATTGCTTAGTCCGGTAATTGACGACACGGCCAATGTATCGTTTAATTTTCTCGATCAGCAAAGGTTCAGCCTGCCCAACGGGATGTACGATTATGAGATCAGGATCAGCGATCTCAACAGCGATGTCCCTCCATTCACAACAACACAAACCATCGAAATAGATTTTCCTGAAAACGAGGTGGCAATCTCAGGCATTCAACTTGTGGAATCCTATGAAAAATCTGCCGGAGACAATATCCTCACCAAGAGCGGATACGATCTGGTGCCCTACGTCTATAATTTTCTTCCCGACGATGTGAATATGCTCACCTTTTATGCTGAGGTGTACAATACTTCCAGGGTTTTTGGTGAAGATGAAAAATACCTGGTGAATTATTTTGTCGAATCCTACGAAACCGGTAAACGCCTGAACAGTTTCAATCACTTCAAGCGTGAAAAAGCCGGGCCGGTAAATGTAATTTTTGCCAACTTCAATATCAACAGCCTGCCTTCAGGAAATTATTACCTGGTGATCGAAGCGCGTGACCGTCAGAATGAGTTGATAGCCGGAAACAAGCTTTTTTTCCAGCGCAGCAATCCTGATGTGGAATTGAACTATGACGATTATGCCAGCAGTTCGGTAGCCAGTTCTTTTGTTGATGAAATCAATAACCGCGATACCCTGCTGATGTACATCGGTTATCTTGAGCCGATCAGTACAGACGTGGAAAGGAAATTTGTAAGCTATCAGATTGAACAGAACAACGGCGACGTTGAATTGATGCAACGGTATTTTCTGAATTTCTGGCTTGACCGTGATGATTTGAACCCCGAGCATGCCTGGAGGCAATACCTTTCGGCTGTTGAATTGGTGAATGAACAGTTCGGTTCGCCGGGCAAACGCGGCAAACCGGGATATGAAACAGATATGGGCAGGGTTTATCTGATGTACGGCCCCCCCAACACCATTACCGATGTGCCCTTCGATGCCAGTACCTCGGGAATGACCCTCAACGATGGAGGCGGCTCAGCGGCAGATCCCGGTACAGTGCCCTACCAGATATGGCATTACTACACGCTTGACAACCTGCGAAACCGCAAGTTTGTATTTGCCAACAAGCACCTGGCTACCTTCGATTACGAACTGATCCACTCAAATATGCCGGGCGAGATCAGCAATGCCAATTGGCAGGCGGAACTGCACTGGCGATTCCAGCACGATGCCACGCTGCCCGACCGGGATAAATACCGCGGGAAATCGGGTGACCTCTACAACAATCCGAGATAAGAAAGAACTGACTTCGCTATTGATACAATCGGGCCTTCATGCCACTTTAGGATGTGAGGGCCTTTTTTTTATCAAATCCTGCCATGGCAGAAAAATTTGTCCGCAATTGCCCGTTATTTGGTACTTTTACGGGCGCAATGAGCGTAGCTGTCGTCATATTGAACTGGAACGGGAAAAGATACCTGGAGCGATTCCTGCCGAAGGTGCTGGAAACCAGCAGGGGAGTTGCAGAGGTATATGTTGCCGACAATGCATCAACCGACGATTCGCTTGCATTTCTTGAACAACACCATCCTTCCGTTAAGGTTCTCATCAACGATTCCAACCTGGGTTTTGCTGCCGGATATAATGAGGCGCTCAGCCAAATTGAAGCCCGATATTTTGTGCTGCTGAATTCTGATATCGAAGTGACGGAAAACTGGATTGAACCGGTGATTGAACTTATGAACAGCGATGAACACATCGGGGCCTGCCAGCCTAAGATTCTTTCCTTTAATGAAAAGAACAAATTTGAATATGCCGGAGCGGGCGGCGGCTATATCGATCAGTTTGGCTATCCGTTTTGCCGGGGGCGCATTTTTCAGTGGAAAGAGGAAGACCTCGGACAATATGATGACGTGCAGGAAGTTTTCTGGGCTTCGGGTGCATGCATGTTTGTGCGGGCTGATCTGTACCACCGGCTTGGCGGTCTCGACGGGGATTTTTTTGCCCACATGGAGGAGATCGATTTTTGCTGGCGTATGAAACATGCAGGTCACCGGGTGATGTATTGCGGCAGGTCCACGGTGTATCACGTTGGCGGCGGCTCGCTGGATAAATCCTCTCCGCGGAAAACATATCTGAACATCCGCAACAACAGCACCATGCTTTACAAGAACCTTCCGCGCGAGCAGTTGTATCCTGTTTTTTTCAGCCGCTTTTTTTTGGATATGATGGCCTCATTTAAGTTTCTTATCGATGGAGGCTTCCGTCATTTCGTTGCCGTGGCCAGAGCTCACCTCGGTTTTTATTTTTCATATAAAAAGAACCGTGAAAAGCGGAGCAGGATCACCCATGGGTACGTTTCGCATATTTACAGGGGCAACATTGTGTTCGATCACTTTTTGCACGGGGTAAAGAAGTTTTCCCAACTCGATCCGCAGAAGTTTTCAAATTAGCCGCCGGTAAGGCTGAGCACGGCAAGCCGGTATCCGTCGAGACCAAACCCGGTAATGCTGCCTTTTGCGGCAGGCGCCACAAAGCTGATGTGCCTGTAGCTTTCCCGGATGAAAATATTTGTAATGTGTACTTCCGTAACGGGAATGGAAACCGCACGCACCGCATCACCAATGGCTACCGAGGTATGTGTGTATCCGCCGGCATTCAGCACCAGGGCATCATATTTCCCTGCTGCCTGTTGAATGCTGTCGATGATTTCCCCCTCGATATTCGACTGAAAGTGATCGATATGCACGTCAGGAAACATTTCCCGCAGGGAGTCGAGGTAGCTTTCGAAACTTTTATGCCCGTAAAGTTCAGGTTCTCGTTTTCCGATGAGGTTGATGTTGGGTCCGTTGATGATGAGAATTTTCATAACATGCAGCATTTCTGCAAAAATAAGGATTCGGCAAAAGCGATTATCTTTAAAGCATAAAAAAGGATCATGCAAGTTAGCGAAAATTTCGGTAAGGCCCTGCAGGATTACGTTTATCTGATAGATCGGGAATATCCCGCCCGGGGGGCGTTAACGCTTGTCAGCGACCGTTACGGGCTGAACGGGCGTGAGCGGAGCATGTTGTACCGCGGCATTTTTGCGCCACGCAAAGCTGCGGCCCGGAAAAGCAAAATCATAGCGAACCTTAAAGAAACCTCAGGTCCCCTGCTCATCGACGGCTTTAATGTATTGGTGATCGTTGCTTCGTACCTGCAGGGTTTGCCGGTGTTTCTTTCCAACGACGGCTTCGTGCGCGATGCAGCAAAAGGAAGGGGAGACACGGGCGCCAGCCCCAGACTTCCTGAAGCTGCCGGATTGCTTGGCGACTTTCTGGAAAAGGAATCGAGATTGAATCCTGTAGTTTATCTCGACCAACAGGTGCCGCAGCATCCTGTGGTTGCCGGCAGGTTTTACGATATTCAAGCTGTTGAAATCCGGATTTCGGAGAAAGTCGACAGGGATTTGATCAGCCATACACATGGGGTGATCTGTACCTCCGATTCGGGAATCATCCACCGCTCGCCCTTGCCGGTTTTCGATCTGGCCCGGGAAATTCTGGAACACAACTTTGCTCTTAAAATCATGGACTTACAAAACCTGATGATGAAATAATTCGCCGGCTGTTTTTGCCATCCGGGGGAATATTTGTATTTTTGCCGCGTAAATCCAATAGGGGTGCCCTAAATTAACGGGCTGAGATCATACCCATATCACCTGATCCGGGTAATGCCGGCGAAGGGATTGATGGTTCACTGACCTTTATCCTCTATTGATTTTTAATTCATTTATGAACTTAAAAATCAATCGACACGATGAAAAAGCTATTGATTCTGGCATGTATTGCTATCATGCCGCACATTGCATTCTCGCAGTTTTCCCTCAGCGGAACAGTTAAAGATGCCGAAACCGGCGAAAAGATGGCCGGTGCACACGTGATCATCGAAGATACCTACCAGTTTGCCGTCACCGGCAACCAGGGCGGATTCATGATCAAAAACCTCAGGGAAGGAAATTATCGCCTCAAAATCACCTTTATGGGTTATCAGCCTTTTAAAAAAGAAGTGATGCTGAACGGCGACAAAAGTCTCTCCATTGAAATGCAGCCGCAGGCGATCCTTGAAGACGAAGTGGTAATCTCTGCCACACGTGCTTCGGTAAAGTCGCCCACGACATTTCAAAACGTAACCAAAAAAGAGATAGAAGGGGTAAACCTGGGTAAAGACCTGCCCATCCTTCTGGAAACCACGCCGAGCGCGGTGATCACTTCTGATGCCGGGGCAGGGATCGGCTACACCGGATTGCGCATTCGCGGAACAGATATTACCCGGATCAATGTTACGGTGAATGGCATTCCGCTGAATGATCCGGAATCGCAGGGCGTGTTCTGGGTAAATATGCCCGATTTTGCCACCTCCATCGACAACATTCAGGTGCAGCGCGGGGTGGGGACGTCCACCAATGGCGCCGCAGCCTTTGGTGCCAGTATCAACATTCAAACGCAGAAGCTGAAGGCCGAACCCTATGCTGAGATCAACAGCTCGGCAGGCAGCTACCGTACCCTCAGGAACAATGTGTCGTTCGGAACCGGGTTGCTCGACGGCAAATTCGCCATCGACGGACGCTTGTCGAAGATTACCTCCGACGGCTATATCGACCGCGGATCTTCCGACCTGAAGTCCTTCTTTGTCAGCGGTGGGTATTATGGCGAAAACAGCATCCTGAAGCTGAATGTGTTTTCGGGTAAGGAGAAAACCTACCAGTCGTGGTACGGCATTCCCGCGGACAGCCTCATCACCAACCGCACTTACAATCCGGCGGGCGAATATGTGGATGAGCAGGGAAATCTTGTTTATTATGATAATCAAACAGACAATTATCAGCAGGATCACTACCAGCTTCATTTTTCGCAGGCGCTGGGCAGAAAACTCAACCTGAATGCGGCGTTGTTTTATGTGCATGGCTTCGGGTATTACGAAAGCTACAAATCCGATGAGTCTTTTGAAGATTACGGCCTGAACAACGTGATCATCGGCGGCGATACGATTCTGGAAACCGACCTTATCAGTCGGAAATACCTGGATAATGATTTTTACGGTGTTACTTTTTCGTCGAATTACAACGATTTCAGCCGCTTGCAGGTCTCGGTCGGCGGAAGCTGGAACTATTACGACGGCGACCACTACGGCACGGTGATCTGGGCACAGTATGCAGGCAACGGCTCCATCGACAGGCATTGGTACGATAATACCGGCATCAAGCGTCAGTTCAATGTTTTCGGAAAAGTGAATTATCAGTTGCTGAAGCCATTAAATGTGTACGGCGACCTACAGGTTCGGGGCATCCATTACGAAATCGACGGGATTCACGACGACCTGCGCGACATCAGCCAGGAACACGATTTTACCTTTCTTAATCCCAAGGCCGGATTTGTATACGAATTCGACCAGCAGCACCAGGCATACGCTTCGGTGGCGGTGGCCGGCAGGGAGCCCACCAGAAGCGACTACCGCGATGCCGATGAAGACCACCAGCCCCGTGCCGAGCAACTGATCGATTATGAAGCCGGATACTATTTCAGGTCCGGAGATATTTCGGCCAAAGCCAATTTCTACTACATGGATTACAAGGATCAACTGGTGCTTACCGGGGAGATCAATAATGTGGGGGCGCCCATCTTTACCAATGTACCCAAAAGTTACCGCACCGGCATCGAACTGCTTCTTGGCTGGAAGGCTGCCGGTTGGCTGAACTGGGAGGGAAATGCCACGTTCAGCAGAAACAAGATCGCTAACTTTACGGAGTTTGTCGACGACTTGACACCGCCCTATGAGCAGGTCAGCAAAAGCCTCGGCGAAACCGACCTGGCTTTTTCACCTGAAGTGATCGCCAACAGCATCATTACCGTTTTCCCGGCCGAGAGCCTCAGGATCAGTTTCCTCAGCCGCTATGTCGGTAAACAGTACATCGACAATACCTCCAGCGATGAGCGGGCTATCGATCCGTATTTTGTAAACGACCTCAGGATAGGATACGATCTGAAAACCGGCTGGTTTAAGAAAGTGAGCCTGTACCTGAATGTAAACAATGTGTTCAGTGAGGAATACGAAACCAATGCCTGGGTGTACCGCTATTATTATGAAGGGCGGGAATATCTGATGAACGGTTATTTCCCGCAGGCACCCGTTAATTTCCTCGCGGGAATTTCGCTGGAGCTTTAGAAGAAACCTTAACAGAATGAGGGAGCCGGTGCGGGTTCATGATTTTTGCCAATCCGCGCCGGTAGCATCCCTCCGGAGCTGCATCAGTCAATTCCCAGATTTACTCCGTATTTGGCTTCCACATATTTAAAGTACCAATAGAGTTTGTAATTCAGGTCGAGACCGTAATCGATCTGCGGGTTGTAATCGATGTAGTATTCATAGGGCGGGCGTGCCATGGTCTGGGTAACGCTGTCGTTCCAGGCAGTGACGAAAAACCTGTTTTTCATTTCGTAGAACGGTTTTTCATGATACCATTTGGGCCTGGCATTGGTTAGAAACCACGAGTGGAACCCGGGGTCGCTCACAATCAGTTCGTATTCGGTGGTATCGTTGCCCGAAACTTGCAACGTGTCGGGGAGGGCCTTTTTAGGTTCGGCTTCCTGCGCCGAAACCTGAAACATGCCGGTAAGGAATATCATTGCTAAAACAAAAACATATTTATTCATGGTTTTACCTCCGTATTTTTTTAGAGATCAGCAAAAAATATTCCGAAATGCGCTTGCAGATCCGCAACCCGGTTTTATTGTTAATAATGGGACAGGTTGAAGGCAATTCCCAGGCTGATCCCGATGGAGGAATTGTACATTTTATCCGTGTCGTCGGAATCGAGTTTTGCAAATCCGTGGTTGTACCGCACATCTCCTGTTGCCGCAAATCTTTGGTTCAATGGTATCCGTAAGCCCACACCCATGGTAATGCCGTAGTCGAAATTATTAAAATTATCCTCCACGCTTACATCTACATCTTCGGTGTAGCTTTCGCCGGGGTCGGTCTGGTGTTCATATTCCGCAGTACCTTTCATGTTTGCAGCCAGCAGGATGCCCGCATACGGGCCGGCATAGAGGCTGAACTGCCGGGTATCGCCCAGGGTGGCCTTGGCCAGCACTGTAAGGGTGACGTAATCGAACGACCATTTCCAATCGCTGGTGTGTACCAGAAAATCATTCATCTGATCGGTGGCATCTTCGGCTGCCGAGCCTTTTTGTTCGAAGCCCGCTTCCGGCTGAATGGCGAACATTTCATTTACGGCAATGGTGCCGAAAATTCCTGCATTTACGCCTGGCAGCCTTTTCATGTCGTCAGGCTTATCCGACCCGGTAAAAGCAGAAAAGTTTACCCCGGCTTTTCCGCCGATGTAGATCTGTGCATAACTGTTCAGTGAAATCCCTACCACAAACATCAGGGCAAGAAGAAAGGTAATTTTAATTGTCTTCATCGTTGTATTGGTTTAAATTAATAAATTGGTTGATGAGATTATTGACCATAAAAATAAGGAAACCCCCGGAAGCGGGGGCGATTTTCACGGAGTTTAACATTTTTGATCAGCAGGTTCCTGAGAAATGTTAAAAAATTGGTTTTTAATTAATTCACCTGCGTCCGGTGGCGGTTAAAAATTCCATTTCAACCTTGCGTACAGCAATTGCCCGTAATCACCGTATTCGGTTCGGGTTTCACCAAAGAAGAGCTGGCCGAGCAGCAGCAATCCAAGGTTTTGTGTGAGCGAGATATCCACCGATGGCCCTGCAAAAGCAGAGCCGTCATAAGGATTGACGATTCCGGCCACATTGCCACGGATCAGCGGACTGATCTGGTAGGCTGCTTCTGCAAAAAGCTCCATACGGGCGGGTGTGAGTGTTTTGGCACTGATATCGCGGTTGCCTGTCACAAAATTTCCCAGGAACGCCTTTCCGGTGGTGCCGTCGCTGTTGTATATCGCACTGGCGTGGATGTAAAGGCTGTTGGAGAAGGTGTAGTTGGCGCCTGCCGATCCGACAACGGTCGACTTGTGGTCGCTGAAATTTTCATACGGATGAAACCAGGTGATTTCCCCGTTGAATCCGGCCCCTTCAATCTGCCCCGACCAGCCTGCACCCAATACCATATCCCCGCCCATGACGCCGCCGAGAAACTGAAAATCGTATGACCATTTATTGAACCTGTACATCCCTGCTATGGTGTGCTTGTCGTCCGAATCAACTTTCCAGGCCACCTGTGCCGAGGAGGTCATTCCGGTATAGTATTGCACCCTGAGTGCATCGCATCCGGGGCGCTCGGCATAATCGAAATCGAAATAATTAAAGGTGTTGAAAATGTCGTTGGGATTCCACACCAGGTTTGTGCCCCAGTTGATGCGTTGCCGGCCGGCAGTGATCTCGAGGTTTTTATGGGTAAAACTCAGGTGAGCACGATCTACATTGGTATAGAAAAAGTAGGAGGAATCGCCTGCCCATTTTTCCGTGAGATCGAAATAGCCGTAATCCTGTGTGGCAAGATTGGTGAGGTACGGATAGAAATCATGCACCATACCCCCGTAATTCAGGATATTGCGCGTGCCTAACTGTGCCGAAAAACTGCCCTTGTTCCAGTTTACATCGAGCCGGTTGTTGAGCGTGCCCATGGTCGACAGCTTTTCGGTATTGGGCTGCAGCCAGACGTTTTCCAAAAACTGGAAGTATCCGCCTACCGTAAATTCTCCGGGATCAAAACCTTCATCATCCTGCCCGAATACCGTGGTCACAGATAATCCGAACATCAGCATCAGGCTCCACAATGCACGTTTCATCATAGCTGTAGAATGTTACTGGTTTTCTTGTCTGCCGTTGTTTTTTTTGTCCTTCACAATCTTACCGTCCTCGAGGGTGATCAGTCTGCGTGCTTTGCGCATCACGCGCTCATCGTGCGTGGAAAAAACGAAGGTCATATTTTCCTCACGGTTCAGTTTTTCCATTAGATCCAGCAGTTCGGAAGTGGATTTGGAGTCGAGGTTGGCGGTGGGTTCGTCGGCCAGGATAAACTTAGGTTTGGAAGCCAGTGCGCGTGCCACCGATACCCGCTGCTGCTGACCTCCGGAAAGCTTATTGGGCCGCTGGTCGCGCTTTTCAGGTAGTCCGATGGCCTTCAGCAATTCATCCACCCGCTTGTTGCATTCCTCGCGGCTTCGGCCCTGCAACTGCATGATAAATTCCACATTTTCCTTCACCGTAAGCACAGGCAGCAGGTTATAAGCCTGAAAGACAAAGCCGATATTGTGCAGCCTGAAATCTATCAGGTCGCTGGATTTAAGATCGTTGAGCAACTGCCCGTTGACGATCACCGAGCCTTCAGTGGGCTCGTCCAGGCCGCCGATCATGTTCATCAGGGTGGTTTTTCCGCACCCCGACGGGCCCACAATAGCCGTAAACTCACCCTCTTCGATGGTCAGGTCCACGCCATTCACTGCTTTCACCGGTACCTGCGTGCTGTTGTAGATTTTGTGCAGGTTTTTTGTTTCGATAACTTTCATATGATCTGATATTGGGTTTCTGTCGATTTTTTTATTCTGATCTTACCGCATCGGCGGGATTCATTTTTAATGCTTTGCGTGTGGGCCAGATGGAGGCGATGATGGCGGTGACGATTACCAGTACCGTAACGCCTGCATAAAAACCCGGAGTGACGTAAGGATATACAAACGAGCTGTAACCCATCGCCTCGAGCCCTTCGGCCCAGGAGGCAAAGTTGATTCCGGTATTACCAAAAATACCCATGAGCAGGATGCTGATGCCAAGTCCGATGGCGCCACCCACCAGCGAGAGCATGGTGGTTTCGAGCATGATCATTTTAAATACCCGCGTCTTGTTCATGCCCACCGACATGAGCATGCCCAGTTCTCTTTTTCTTTCCAGGATCACCATCAGCATGGTGTTGACGATTCCGAAGATCAGCGCAAACAGAATGATCACCATTAGCCAGTAGCCGAACTGGTCCATCATGGTCATTACCACAATAAGTGAAGGTTTCAGTTCGCGCCAGCTCTGTACTTTCAGGTCCCTGAATTCATCCTGCAGCGATGCGGCTGCCTCCGGCGCCACCTCCTTGCTCACGGTGCGAATGGCAATTTCGTTGGCCTGCCCGGCGCTTATGCCCAGCATGTCGTTCAGATCGCTGTAGTTTACGAAGAGCTGCATTTCGTCGAACCGGGTATCGTTGGTTTTGTAGATGCCCACCACACGGAACAGGTTGCTTGCCATTTCGCCGGTATTCGACTGCAGCGTGATCACCACCTTGTTGCCGATTTCCGTCCGGAGCTTATGGGCAAGCTTTTGCCCGAGCACCATGGGGCTTGAATATGCATCATTTTCGAAATAGGTTCCGTCGATGATGTTTTCGTGGATGGTTGTAACTTTTTTTTCCTTTTCGGGAATGATGCCGTTGATTACGATCCCTGCGCCTGTAGTGGCCGTACTTGCCATGGCCGACGACTTGCTGCGGTAGGTTATTTCGGTTACCTGATCGTTTTGCCTGATGGTTTGGGATTTTTGCTCCACATGATCGATCAGGTATTCGGGGTTCATGTTGTCCCCGAAATCCGGATGATGAATCTGGATTTCGGAAATCTGATTGTTGATGGTGCTGCTGGTTTGCTGTGCTACCATGCCGTTCATCAGTCCGGTGAGGAACACACCGCCGGTAAGCCCGATAGCGATGGCCAGGATTACCACAAGGCTGCGCACCTTATTGCGCCAGATATTTCTCCACGAGATTCTAACTAACATAGCTTGATGATTTTCATTGTTAACTTTTCAATCCACCGATCAGGCTGAACCTGGAGATTGTGAAAATAGGATAAAGTGCGATAAAGATGGTGATGATCAGCACGATCAGGATCTGATAAAAATAGATATGCCCTTCGAATGCGAAAGGTATGATGGGTTGCACGTTGAATTCTTCCATGGCGGCGGCCATTTCACCTTCGAGCGGGATAGGATTTTTAAACAGGTAATATACTACCGGAATGCTCAGCAAGGCGCCGCTCAATATTCCGATCAGGCCCATGTAAATTGTTTCGAGGAATACAATAAACGAAAGCTTGTATCGCTGCATGCCCACGGCAATCATCACCGAAAACTCGCGTTTCCTTTCGTGGGTCATCATCAGGATGGTGCCGAAAATGCCGAAAGCCACAATTACGTAAAGAATGGCCAGCATAAACATCCCGCTGATGTTGTCGCTTTGGATTTGCTGCTTGAGTTCAATCATCATTTCATCCCATGGCATTACTTCGTAGCTGTCATTTACTTTGTTTCTGATGGAACCGAGGGTTTCCTGCAGGTCATCCGGTTCGTGAAGCATCAGCGAGTAGGAGGTAACCCTGTTGTCGGCAGCATATAAATACTGCGCCGCGGGAAGGGTCATGTAGATCAGTTGCTTGTTCATATCGGGCGAGGGGAAATGAAGAATGCCCCTCACCGGGTATTTGCCTGCGGCCGTAACGCCGTGAAATCCCTGCGAAAACAGCACGAGGGTATCGTCCACCTTCAGTTGAAGGTAATCTGCCAGATCTTCGCCCAACAATACACCTTCATCCTGTATGGAATCCCAATAGCGGCCCCGGACAACCCGCTCCTTCAGGCTGGTGATCTCGTTTTCAATTTCAGGTTTTGTCCCGATAATACCCGCACCTTTGGTAACATCGCCCGAAGATGCCAGTGCAAAGGATTCAAGCCGGGGAATCACTACCGATACGTTTTCGGTATTTCTGATCTTGTCGTACAGGGTATCCGTATCCGTAAAGGTGTTGTCGATGGTTTTGTCCTCCCAGTAACCATCGGCATGAATTTGGATAAACCCCGTGGAATTCCTGATGGCGTCGTGTTCCATCAGGTTATAGGTGCCATATTGCATCGAACGCATCAGCAAAGCCAGAAAGAGGGCGAAGAATACCGATGCCACCGTGATGATCGTCCGGCGTTTGTTGCGCCACAGGTTTCTCCAGGCAATTTTAAAGAAACTTTTCATGATGATGTTTATTTATCATTAGGGTCCGGTCAGGATGTGGAAGATTCCCCGGTTCGTTCGGAATGACAATGTTTCCAAAGTTTTATAAGTCAACGTTCTTCCGGTGAAGCAAGGAATCTTAACTATTTATTGACATTTCTCCGGACACCACTATTTATTTGTACCTTTCCAGTTGTTTCATGTTCTGTTGCGAAAAGAAACTTTCCGGGATGTTTACGTTAAATTCCGTGTTTTTCATATCCATCACCGTTTGGTGGCCCTCCTCGTCGGCAGGGATCATTTCCATGTGCGCCGGAAGTTTGCGATTGTCGAACTGCTGAATATCACTTGCATTCATGGTATTTACCAGGTTCATGTCTTCGTCGTAATATTCGGCCTTCATCTGATAATATTCATTTTTTGCCACCCACAGGATCACCTTTCCCCACACTACGGCGGCATCTTCTTTCGGTATCAGTTCGATTTTGTAGGTATTGTATCCTTCTATCTTTTCTTCGCCGGTAATTTCATGGTTATAGTCTTCCACAATGGAATTCATCTTCACCAGGTCGTCGTTGGTAAAATCGGAGCCCATCCACGACTGGCTCATCATCGACGGCGGGATCTTGATCATACGGCCGATGGAGGGCATCCAGTTCCACATCTCGTTGCCGCGTTTGAGGAAAACCTGTCCTTCGTCGCGTGCCGGGGCCGTGATCAGGATCATGTAATACTCGTTTCCCTTCGACCAGGTTTTCATCGAAACCTGCCGCGTCCAGTCAGGGCGGATAATGGTCATGGTTACCTCGCCCTTGCTGCTTTCGCCCATGGTGAGCTGATTGGCTTTTTCAACGATTTCCTTTGCGTTCTGCCCGGGAAGCCAAAACGCAATCAGCATCAGCAGTGCTGCAATTGAGATTCTTTTCATGTCTAATGATTTATGTTGTTTAGGTTGTACATCTCCAGTATTCGTGCTTTTACCTGTTCCAGCGGAAAAGTATCGGGTTCGTATACGTAATTCATGGATACACCGTCGAGAAAAGCCGTAAACATGCGCGCTTCCACTTCAGGATTTTTGTATCCGTTGGTTCTGAAATATTCGGTAAGCGTTATGAACACAGGCAGGGCAATCTCCATGATCCTTTCATACGCCATCCGGTTAACGATGGGTTGGGAGGCCAGGGCAAAATACAGACGCCAGAAATGAAGGTCGCGTTTAAGAATGTCGAACAGGCCGTTGATCATATAGCGCATTTCGTCGTGCGTCAGTACACCATCACGGTTGGGGTCGAATACCTTTACCACATCGTAAAAGCCTTTTTTTACGATTTCAATCACCAGTTCTTCCTTGCCTGAAAAATAGTTGTAGAGCAGCCCTTTTGAAATTCCGGCTTCTTCAGCTATCCGGCTGATGGAAGTGTCGTAGTACCCATGATTGGCAAACAGCTCCAGTGCCGTGTCCATGATCAGCTTTCTTTTTTCCTCCCGGATTTGCTGGTATTGTGCCGGTGTTCTTGGCATAAATATCTCTTTCGTGTAGAATTAACTTTTGATTGAACGGTCGGTCAAATTAAAATATTGTTTTTTATCTCACCAAATTTTTTTATTAAAAATTTTTAAAATTGAAACGGCATTACCATTCTGCAACCCAAATAAATCAATCGTTTCGGTAAAATCACTATATTTGCCACAATATAAAAAAACATAAAAAAATATGACTGATTATCATGAACCGGCTGATGAACTCAGCAAACAAACACGAGACTATACCCGTGCATTGCGAAGCCTTATCGAGGAGGTGGAGGCTGTGATGTGGTATCAACAGCGGGTAGATGTTACCGATGACGAGCAATTGAAAAAAATCCTGGAACACAACCGTGATGAAGAAATCGAACATGCGTGCATGGCGCTCGAATACCTGAGAAGGACTATGCCCGGCTGGGATGACGAATTGAAAACCTATCTCTTTACCGAAGGAGATATTACCGAACTGGAAGAAGGCGAAGAAGGGGAGGAAAAGAGTGACAGCAACCCCGACCTTGGAATTGGAAAAAACAAATAAAGGAGGAACTATGGATATTTTAAGAAAAGGACTGGCACCTATCAACGATGCTGCCTGGGAAGAAATAAATGATACCGCCCGCGACGTAATGGGCAATTTGCTTTCGGCGAGAAAATTTGTAGACTTCGACGGACCGCACGGCTGGAATTATCCGGCGGTGGCCACCGGAAGGCTCGATATTAAAAAAGATCAGCCCACCCATCAGGTGCGTTATGGTACCTTTCAGGTGATGCCGCTGGTGGAATCACGCATTTCCTTCAACCTCAACCTGTGGGAACTCGACAACATCAGCCGCGGCGCTGAAGATGCAGATCTGGATGCGCTGGAAGACGCTGCACGCAAAATGGCAGAATTTGAAGAGAAAGCAATCTATTACGGCTTCCCGGAAGCCGGCATGACCGGCCTGAAAAGTGCCTCGGAGCATGAGCCGCTTTTATTCCCCGAACAGCCCGAAGGCATACTCAACGTGATAGCCCGCGGAATAGGAGAGTTCACCAAGGCCTCCATCGACGGGCCTTACAACCTGGTGCTGGGTACAGAAAAATGGCAGGAACTGATGAGCTATGTAAAAGGATATCCGTTGTTTTCGCATATCGAACGCATGATGGGCGGAAAGATCATCATCAGCCCGAACATTACCGAAGGATTTATGGTGTCGTCGAGGGGCGGCGATTTTAAACTTACCATCGGACAGGACCTGAGTATCGGATACGAGTCGCACAGCCATCAGGAAGTGCAGCTTTATTTAACCGAGTCTTTTACCTTCAGGGTGATCGAACCAAAAGCAGTGATCCTGCTACAATAATATGGCTGCAAAGCACATTATCGGCAGGCCGGTCAGCTTTTTTTGCAACCGGCCTTATTTTTTTTAGTTTTTATTTTATCATTTTCGCGAATGATGTTAATTTTGCAGCCGCATTGCCCGATGGTGTAATTGGCAACACGTCTGACTCTGGATCAGAAGAGTCCAGGTTCGACCCCTGGTCGGGCAACCGGATTAAAAAAAATAAACCCTGCAGGTTGGAAGCTTGCAGGGTTTTTACTTTTTGAGGTGCTGTTAAATCCATCCCACATCTTCGGCAGCACGGCTGAAGGAACAGGACATTTTTTCGGAGTACCCGAAACGGATAGACAGCAGGGGGTGCCGGTTTTCCAGTCCCAATTGCGCCGACATTTCTGCCGGACCTACGCTATGGATTTCAGTTATGACAGGGATTGTGATCCATGAACTCCTGAAGGAAGGCGTGATCCGGAGGGAGGATATGGCATGATACGGCCGTTTGATGATTCGCCTTGCGGTGATCGTTGAAAACCTTAACTTTGCCGCCGTATGAAAAGGGTTGCGGCCATATCGATCGTATTGTTGTTTGCCTTCCAGTCGGTGGGCGTGTTCCTGCTTTTCCACCTCAGGCAGCAGGAAATCCGCAGCGAAATCAAAAGCCGCATTAAGCAGGGGGTGCCTGAAGAGGAGCTGGTGGTGCTGACCATTCCAAACGCATTGCTGAAAAGTTCAGGCGACCGCTTTCGCTGGATTCACGAACGAGAATTCATTTATCACGGACAACTTTATGATATCGTGAAGCGGGTTCCCGGAAACGAATCCACAACTTTTCACTGCATTTCGGATGAGGAGGAAACCCGTCTGTTTAAAAATCTGGATCATATGGTAAACCGCGAGATGGGCAGGGATAAAACCCGCAGCGGAAAAACCCAGGTTGTGCTTCATCTTTTTGTGCCCGCACAGGCGGGTGACATGCGCATGTTTTCGAGCTATCCGGTAATTGCCATTTGTCCATATACCTTTTCGTCCATTACCTGCCACTTGCAATGCGATCTTCCCCCACCCAAACTGTCCGATAATTTTTCCTGATTTTAATCGCCGTCTGGTTTAATCATCCTGTCTGCATTCTATGGATCATCAACCTGATTTTGGGCGGCGGCAGCCATTTCTGGCAAAATATCCCGCTAAGGGTGCCGTTACCTGCTTTGCAGGGACGAATGAGCTGCGGCATCCGCAGTGGTGTATTCAACCAACAATAAACTCGTAAACATGAAAAAACTCGTTATAGCCCTGTGGCTATGTATGCTGGGCGGAATTGCCGTGTCCCAGCAGGTAAAAATTATTGATAATGTTACGCGGCAACCCCTTGAGTTTGTGACGCTTTACAGCAATGACCTCGGTGTGTCGGCCATGACCAATGCCAAAGGTCTGGCTGACATCGGGCAATTTGCCGATGCACAAAACATTCTCATCCGCTATGTAGGATATCAAAACAAAGTGCTTAGTTTTTCGGAAATCGAATCGCTTGGATTTAAAGTGGCCCTCGAACCTTCGCAGATCTACCTGGATGAAGTGGTAGTTTCGGCAACAAGATGGGAACAGGAAAAGGCCGCGGTGCCCCAGAAGATCGCAACCATTCCGGCAACGGAGGTGACCATGCAAAACCCGCAAACCGCCGCCGATCTGCTCGGGCTTTCAGGCGGCGTATTCATTCAGAAAAGCCAGTTGGGCGGCGGCAGCCCCATGATCCGCGGATTTGCAGCCAACCGTGTGCTTATCACCGTGGACGGCGTCCGCATGAACAACGCCATTTTCAGGAGCGGAAACCTCCAGAATGTTATCTCGATCGATCCTCTTGCGGTAGCAAAAACCGAAATTATTTACGGGCCGGGATCGGTGATTTACGGCAGCGATGCCATTGGCGGGGTGATGAACTTCTATACGCTTAAGCTCGC
>JBKHBQ010000348.1:0-3190 GCA_046542305.1 Bacteroidales bacterium | reverse complement strand
CCTGTCAGAAGCAGGTAAACCACGATGGCGATGACAGGCGCAAAAGTCATAAACAGTGTGAGCCGCCGGATAAGTGTGGAATGGAAATCCAGGAAACGATCGAACAGGGCCCTGTTTCTGAAGAGCACGGCAAAGGCAGCCAGAATCAGGATACCTGCTACAAGGTTCAGAAAATATGCCGAAGTGAACAGCACGGGAAAACTGCCCCGCGGCAGGCGCGCACCTGCCAGACCAGTTTCATGGGAAAAATCATGCCCGAAAACTGAAATCAGCATTCCGCCGCTGAGGTATTTCACCACAAAATACAGCACCACAAAAACCGGTAACCCGAAGGCCAGATATCGCGGCAGGTGTTTCAGCCCCGCAAAGCGGCGTGCTTTCATCTGTTGGGTATGCACCCTGAAGAAATTTTCGCGGGAATCGCCCGCCAGCATACCTGCACCGGGCTGATGTCGCTTTACAACCAACTGCCCGTAACGCTGAAAAAGATCGGGCAGAGGTGTAAACGGCGTACCTTTGATCACCACACTGGCCGGTGTATTGCTGCTTTCGGTGATATTCAGAGAAATGCCCTGTGTGGCAAAAAAATGATCCAGCGACAGCCGGTAATGATAAACAATCGTAACCTCACCGTATTCGGGTTCCCCGAAATGGATATCTTCGGTTTCAGCAAAAAGCTTCGCCTGCTGCCGAAAAACCTTCATCAGGAAATCGTTGCATTGCATGCCAAGGAAAGACCTGTAATTTCTGTTTTCGAGAAATGCCTCCCGCTCGCAGGCCGCAAGTTCGTCGTGAAAAGCTTCGGGATTGCGTGCAAAATATAACGCCAGCTCTCTGATGTTTCTGATCACCTGCCCCTGCTGACCCGGAAAATTGCGCAACGGATTGAAAAGATAAAACAGCCCGATAAGCTGCTTTTTCGTCAGATGACGATACCAGAACGGCTGCAGGGAAGCGGAATCGCCGCCAAAAGGCCCCAGAACCTGTTCCATCTTTTTCATCAGCGGATCTACAAGGATCTTTTGATTGATCGGATCGGCAGCACCCAGTTGCAGCACGGTAAATTCAAATTCGAAAAACAGGCTGCGGATTTCTTTCACCGGCCTTAAAAGAAAATGCCTGTCCATCAGTCCGAATGTTTCCCTGACTTTGTTGTTGAAATCGGCCACGGCAAAAAGCGCGATCTGCTGCCCGCCTACATGAAACGGGCGTTTGGGATCGATGAGCCGCAGCAGTGCAATTTGGAAATACCCCGGATCGAGGGCAGCCATTCTGCTACAAAAATCACTTACAAAAGTGCGTGAATACCTGCTTTTTAAAATTGTGGCAAGCACATCGGTCAGCAGGTCGGGCCCCGTTTCGCCTGAAAGGAACAGCCGGTCCCAGCGGGGGTTGTGTGATATAAATCCGAGCAATTCCTCACGGTGGAGTCTTTTTACGAAAGCATCCCGTTCCAGTACCAGCACATTGCTGCGCGCCCAATCATCCCTCCCCGACAGGAAATCATTCACTTGGGAAAGGCTTTTGTATTGCCGGTTCTCTTCATCCCGGAATGTGCGGTCCTCCCGCATCAGATAAAGCATATCCAACACCTGGCGCTGCTCCAGCGAAAGATACAACCTGGCCTTCAAATCCGTAAAATCCGGCCGATAGTCAAGGCTGACGGCTTGAAACAGCTTTTCAAAAACCTCATCGATCAATGCAGCGTCCATACCGGAGGATTTTACCCGGAGCCGTCTCACCGCCAGTTCGAACTGAAAAAAGTAATACCGCAGGGTAGCCGTATCGGTAAATTTCCAGATGTGGTCGATCTGCTCAAAGAAAGCATTGATATGCTCCTTCAGCTTTGCTGTACCGGAAAAATCATAGATCTTCGCACCGATCTGAATTTTGGCCGGGGGAATAAAATAGGATTGCAGGGCCTGCTTCACATAGGCGATTCCGAAGTATTTTTTATAGTATGCAATCATGGCATCGAAGATCTTCCGGCTTTCCTCACCTTCCAGATCATCTATCCAGGTAAGCAACATGCCATAGCCATCGCGGTCTTCGATCAGTTCATCATAAAAAGCATTTCCGGTCGCAATGTAGCGGGCCAGATCCTTTCCCGATCCGAAATCATGTCTTCCAATCCTGAGGCGTGTGCTGCGTTCGCCCGATTTGTAGCTGATGGGCACATCGAGTCCGTCGAGCCACCGGTCCACCTCTCGCCGCCCCCAGCGGCTGTTGTAGTCCTGCAGGGTCAGCCCTTCGATCAGCCGGTTCAGACGCGGGAATTTGCCGTCGAAATCCACGATCTGAATGCCGCGGGTGCGCCGCTCGAATATCCGGCGCAGGTTTTGGTGACTTACAAATTCAGGATACAACAAATGCAGGACGATCATTCCCAGGCTGTAATAATCGATTGACTCTGCATTATCGAATAAATAACTCACCGGTGCATCATGAAGAATAACCTGTTCCACATTCCCTTCAACTGCACTCAGAAATAATCCTGCCAGACCTGCTTCTTTTACTCCGTTTATGCTAATCTTTTCGGCATCACAATATGCATTCAGGAACTGAGTTACCACATATAATTCTTTTGTCCACTCCCCCATCACAGTTTTGCCCAGCCATAAGTATGACCGCCCCAGCGTATGAAGTTTGGTTTTCTCGTCGTTTGTGATTGTTTTATAAGAACCTGCTTCTCCAGTCCCCGATAAATCAACAACTATAACGCCCATTCCTTTTTTCCGCCATTCATCGAGTTCAGAAAGAGGAATATCACTTGTACCTTCGGGGCTGCATGCTATCCAATAATCCTTTGAATCTTGCGGAGGTGCTATATGCGAAACCGGTATAAATTTCCCGTCATCAGTCTCCAGAACAAATCGTTCCCATCCGTTAACGGCCGGAGACTGATGAATTTTTTTTAGTTCAGATTTATCATTTAATCTTAGAACTTCTTTTAATTCTTCCCGTTTTTCATTGCTGTTGATTAAGTTTTGATTCAGAAAAGCGGTCCGTAGCTCGCTTCCTTTTTTCCTGCAAAATTCAGCGGTTGATATTATCTTACTGTCGCGCTGTCCATTGGGAAAATTCATCAGTTCTTCTTCAGACAGGCGGTTATCGCGGTTCATTTCTGTTTTTAGCGCTCTGCTGTCCATGTCTTTCAAATGTAGACTGAATAAGCTCAGCATTGAATCCC
>JBKHBQ010000056.1:0-17604 GCA_046542305.1 Bacteroidales bacterium | reverse complement strand
GATCTGGAGGAAAAATTTGTGTTCCCAACTGTAAAGGCCAACGGGCAACACACCATGCTCATCGATGTTCTCATCAAGCAACATGCGGCAGGGAGACGTCATACGCAAAAGATCATTGATCAAACCAAAGGCGGAGCTTTACCAAAGGGAGAGGAACTGCAAAAATTCACCGACGGGCTGGCAGCCTACAACACCATGTACCGGCACCACGAAGCACGTGAGGACACCGAAGTTTTTCCGGCGCTAAAACTGTTGCTGCCGCCAAGTGAATACCGCGATCTCTCCGGTATATTCAAGGAGCGGGAACAGGAATTATTCGGGGCACAGGGTTTCGAGGCGATGCTCGACAAAATAGAGGCCATCGAACGCGAAGCCGGAATTGCCAACATCGGGCAGTTTACTACCAACATTTAGGAATGAGTTTGTATTGGTGGGATAGCACTGGTAGTGAGCGGGCTACTGCCGGTGATATTCTCCCGCAGTTCCGTCTACAGCGCATTCACCTCCCCAAGAAGCTTTTGCAGGCTGTCCCTGGCATTGCCAAACAACATGCGTGTGTTGTCCTTAAAGAACAGCGGGTTTTCGATACCGGCATATCCCTTGCCCATACCGCGCTTCATCACAATCACATTGCGGGCCTGTGCGGCATTGATCACGGGCATTCCGTAAATGGGGCTGCCAGGTGTTTCGTTGGCGGCAGGATTTACCACATCATTGGCCCCCACAACCACCACCACATCCGCGGAAGCAATATTTTTATTGATCTCATCCATTTCTACCAGCTTGTCATAGGGAACATCAGCTTCGGCCAGCAGCACGTTCATATGCCCCGGCATCCGGCCTGCAACGGGATGAATCCCAAAATTCACCGACACACCTTTTTCTTCGAGCAGTTTTTCCAGTTCATGGATTGCATGCTGTGCCTGCGCCACTGCCAAACCATAGCCGGGCACTATCACCACCGACTTTGAATACGCCAGCAATACCGCAGCATCACTAAGCGTAATTTCCTTGATGTTACCGCCCTCTTCGCCGGCCGGCCCGCCACCGCCGCCGCCAAATCCACCGATGATCACATTGATCAGCGACCGGTTCATGGCACGTGTCATCAGCACGGTAAGTATAGATCCGGCTGCACCCACGAAAATTCCGCCCAGGATCATCGCCAGGTTATGATAAATGAAGCCTGCCATGGCAGCAGCAATCCCGGTAAGCGAGTTCAGCAGCGAGATCACCACGGGCATATCGGCGCCGCCGATGGGAAAAACAAACAACACCCCGTAAAGTAGCGCCAGGGCAAAGAGCAGGTAGATCATCCAGGCCGTTTCCTGCGGATGGGGCAGCAGCAGGATGTACACCGAGAAAGCCACCAGTCCGGTCAGGATGAAGATGTTGATGAATTTCATAAGACCCGCCCTAAGGTTGCCGAGCTTTCCGCTGAGCTTACCATAAGCGATCAAACTGCCGCTAAAGGCTATCGCACCAATCACCAGCCCGAGCAGCGTAACCAGCAGGGATTCATTATCGGGATTGGAAAATTCGAGCAGCCCCACCAATGCCGAAGCCGCACCGCCCGTGGCATTGAAAAAGGAAACCAGTTCGGGCATGGCGGTCATTTTCACCCGCTTCGAGATGAGCTGGCCGACCACCGCACCGGCGATGATGGTGATAACGATTACAAGAATATTTCTAAGGCCGATATAGTTCCCTGCATCATCGCGGTGCAAAAGCAGCGTGGTGATCATAGCCAGGATCATTCCTGCCGCCGCCAGGAAATTGCCGCGCCTGGCCGATTCGGGATGGCTCAGGTATTTCAGACCGAGTACGAAAAGAATGGCTGCGATCAGATAACTGAACTCAAGCAGCGCACTGCCTACCGTAAACTCCGCACCGTTGAAGGTGTATAAAATTTTGTCCATGGTCGGATTGATAGTTTTTTAGCTTATTCTCCTACTTCTTCTTTCTGAACATTTCAAGCATCCGGTCGGTGACGGCAAAACCGCCCACCACATTGAGGGTACCGAAAAGCACGGCCAGAATTCCCAGCACAAGTTCCAGCGAAATCCGGCTGACATCGGTGTGGCCCACCAGAATAATTCCCCCGATAATGATCACACCGCTGATGGCATTGGCCCCCGACATCAACGGCGTATGCAGCACCGACGGCACGTTGGAGATCACCTCGATGCCCAGGAAAATAGCAAGTACCATGATAAAGATCGGTTCTCTGAACGAATAGAAAAAAATGAATATATCTTCCATAGTGATTTGTTTTGTAAAATTTGTAGCTGGTCTTCCATAAACGTTTGGCAAAACTCCCGCCAGGCGGATCCGCAGGCGAGGCTGGCTTGCTTCGCTGATCAATTTTATTCCTGTTGTAAAACACTTTTCACCCTTTCGTTCACCACCTCCCCGTTGTGGGTGATGCAGGCGCCCTTCACAATCTCATCTTCAAAATCCAACTTCAGGTTCCCTTCATCATCAATGATCAGCGCCATGAAATTCAGCAGGTTTTTGCCGAACATGCGGCTGGCATCCACCGGCATGCCCGAAGGATAATTGGAGTTGCCGATGATCTTCACGCCATGGTGTACGATGGTTTTGTCGTTTTCGGTGAGTTCGCAGTTTCCGCCTGTGGAGGCGGCCAGGTCGGCGATCACCGATCCGGGTTTCATTTTGCCAACGGTGTCGGCGGTAATGAGCAGGGGCGCTCTGCGGCCGGGGATCTGCGCGGTGCAGATCACCACATCCGACTTGATGGCGTGATCCTGGATCATCTGCGTTTGCTTCATTTTGAAATCCTCGGTCTGTTCCACGGCATACCCTCCTGCAGCAGCGTCTTCGCGGGCGCCTTCCACCTCGATGAATTTTCCGCCAAGGCTCTGCACTTCCTCCTTTACCGCCGACCGTACATCGAACACTCCCACCACCGCGCCCAGCTTACGCGCCGTGGCAACGGCCTGCAGCCCCGCCACACCGGCGCCCAGCACCAGCACTTTTGCAGGTTTGATGGTTCCTGCCGCCGACATAAACATCGGGAAGAACGTGGGAAGGTTCAGCGCCGACTCGAGCACCGCCCGGTATCCGGCTACCGTGGCCATTGACGAAAGTACATCCATGGCCTGTGCCCGCGAAATGCGCGGAACGGCATCGAGGCTGAAAGCAGTGACCTTACGATCCTGGAAAGCCTTCACCATGTCATGCGCATTGAGCGGGTTAAACATCCCGATGATCACCTGTCCCGGCTTCATCTTATTTAAATACTCCCGCTCCGGCGCATTGATTCCCATGATAAGCTGTGCATCTGCAAATATACTTTCGCGCGAAACCACTACGGCACCGGCCTTCAGATACAGCTCATCCGGGGCATGGGCGCCTGATCCGGCATCTTTCTCAATTAAAACTTCAATTTTTTGTGCAACGAGTGAGGGAATGGCTTCGGGCAGCAGGGCCACCCGGTTTTCAGGAGCATCTTCCTTCAATAATCCGATTTTCATAAACAGGAAATTTTAACCAATCATTAAAAACAGCATCCCCTGCATCTTGTTCAATCGCAGGCATGGCGCTTATTCAGGATAACCCGGGCAAAAAAGTTTAAACAATCAGCGAAAAGCAATTGTTTGGTTTGTAAACATGGTTGAAGGATGACGCGCAGGTTCTAATCCACACGTTATTAACACTTAAGAATTTTCAAACGCCTATTACTAATCAAATCCCACCCCTCGCATACGGCGCAGTTTTCTGGTCGGTGAATTCGCCTTTGAGGTATTTGAAATATCCGGTAACGGCGATCATGGCGGCATTGTCGGTGGTGAACTGGAAGGCGGGAATGTGGGTGTTCCAGCCCATGTCGCGCTGTGCCTGCTCCATGGCGGTGCGAAGTTCGGAATTGGCGGAAACGCCGCCGGCAATGGCCACTTCTTTGGTACCGTATTTCTTGGCAGCCTGCTTCAGCTTTTTCATCAGGATGTTGATGATGGTACTTTGCATGGAGGCGCACAGGTCATTCTTGTTGTTTTGGATGAAATCCGGATCTTTTCGGAGCGCATCGCGGAGGAAATACAAAAACGAAGTCTTCAATCCGCTGAAGCTGTAATCCAGTCCGGGCACCTGCGGTTCGGGGAAGGTGAACGCGGCGGGATTTCCCTGCCGTGCCAGCTTATCGATGACGGGGCCTCCCGGGTAGGGCAGGCTCATGATCTTGGCGGCCTTGTCGAAAGTTTCGCCGGCGGCATCGTCGATGGTCTGCCCCACCACCTCCATATCGAAATGATCCTTCACCAGCACGATCTGCGTATGTCCGCCCGACACCGTGAGGCAAAGGAACGGAAATGAAGGATCTTTTTTCTCCTCATAGGGTTTTCTGATAAAATGCGCCAGGATATGTGCCTGCATGTGATCCACCTCGATGAGCGGGATGTTGAGCCCGAGGGCAAAAGCCTTGGCAAACGAAGTACCCACCAGCAGCGACCCGAGCAGTCCGGGACCGCGGGTAAATGCCACGGCATCCAGTTCTTCCTTTTCCACGCCGGCCGCTTTAAGTGCCTCATGGATAACCGGGATGATGTTTTGCTGATGCGCGCGCGAAGCCAGCTCCGGAACTACGCCGCCGTACTTGCGGTGCACTTCCTGGTTGGCGGTGATGTTCGACAGGATGGTTGTATCGCGGATCACTGCCGCAGAAGTATCGTCGCATGAAGATTCGATGCCGAGAATGAGTGCCATGGTGTTTTTTTTAGCATGCAAAGGTAATTTTTTTTGAGTTGAGCAGAGCGCTCAGCGCTGAGCGCAAAATGCAGGATAGGGAGCGGCTGTAGCTATCACGCAAAGAGTAAAGGTGAACTTTCAGGTTCTGCGATAACCGCTATGCGCTTTGCGCAGGCAACTCCCCCATCACTCCTCATCCCGCTTTGCTGACTCGCTCACCGCCTTATCGTTGCGGCTCTTTCCTTTTTCATTTTTCTTCTTTTCCTTTTTATCGTTGGAAAACAAATCGCCGAAGGTTTCAAATTCCTTCCGGTAAAAAACCCCCACACCCTGCGAATATGGAGCGTTGTCTTCGAGGAAGCTGATGTCGTTGGTCCGGTTGAATGCCCTGATGCGGAAACGTCCGTCGTCGGTAATCATGTATTCCACATTGATATCGCCCACCACATTGGAGGTATTCTGCGCCTCGGATGTGCCGCGCACCCCGAAATTGCCGTCGATGGAAAGGCGGTCGTTGAACAACTGCGTTCGCAGAGCCACCTCCAGTTCGTCTTCGGTAAGCTTTGTTCCGGGCTGGTAATTGATCCCGATATCGAAATCCTTGCTGATCTTGTTCAGCCAGTCGCTCAACTGGTTTGATAACAGTTTGAATCCGGTAGCGCCGATATTCGGCCCTCCGGTGGTATAACTAAAACTTCCGAGCACCAGCAACGAAACGATCTGCTGGCTCATGGCCGACTGATCGGTGGTATCGAGCGAAGCATAGATGATCTGCTTGGTATCGTCGTCAACATTGGAAAAATCGATTGAAAAACGAATATCAGGATTGAACAGTGCATTCTGAAGATGGATAATACACTCCACCTGCAGCCGGGTATTGTACACTGAAGTAGAGTCGGTTTGCAGCCTGAGGCCTGCCAGGGTGGTTTTCACATCGTAGGTGGCAGTAATATCCACGGTGGCATCGTAGGGGCTTCCCGTCCAACTGATTGAACTGCCTTCGCGTATATTGAATTCCCTGCCGATGAGGTTTTCAAGGGTAAAGAAGAATTCCCCGTCGCTGATCTGGTAATCACCGTTGATGGTAAAATCGCCCCGCGGTGTGATGCCCAGGTTGATATCGCCGCTTCCGAAGCCTTTGATGTTTCCCATTCCATAAGGCAGGAAGATTTGAATATCGGCGTCTGGGGTCACCTCCAGCTCTAAGGTCATGGAAAGTCCTTTCAGGTTTACATTGTATACCTGCTCCTGCTTTTCGGTGGTGTCGGCATTGTTGATGAAGATGATGAAATCGTTTTCCGAAACGCTCAACGCCGAGGAGATGGGAATCATGATGCGGGTGCCATCGTTGGTTCGGGCGGCGATGTTCATGGTGATGTCGTCGAGCGGGCCGTCGATATCCACCAGACCGGTGACCACTGCCGTACCGTAGAAAAGTTCATTATCGCGGGCGGTGGTGTTCAGTGCGCTGAAGTTTTCGTGGTTGATCTGTATATCGAGGATAAAATCCCTGAAATAATCATGGGTTACATTCCCGCTTAATGAAGCCGAACGCCGGCGGGTATCGTAGACGTTAAGTTCACCAACGTTTATGGCATTTTCCGAAAAATTTACACTTCCTGCCGCCGAATATTTCGTGTTGAGGTACTTGATCAGGAACTGTGTCCGCAACAGGTTGATTTTGCCGTCAACAACGGGCTTGTTGTAGCTGCCCGTCACCTTCAGTTTTCCGCTGGCCAGGCTTTCGCGGTCGATGTGGATGTATTCATCCACGAAAGGATTAAACATGCGCGTGCCCAAATTCTGCAGTGTCACATCAAAATTGAAGTTCTCCCGCCTGCCGGCAGGAAAATAATTGCCTGTAACATCGAGAATCCTGCTGACACCTAAATTTCCATGATCCAGAATCTGCATTTCAACGTCGAGCCTGCCGTCTTCATCGTCCCAGCTTGTATTCAATTGAAGTGTACCGAGCTCAGCCTTATTAAATGCCAGGCGGTTCATCTCGATATCCACCAGGAAATTGGGAATGGAAAAAAGGTTCACCAGGGTGGCATTCCCGCTCAGTACGCCGTCAACATTCACATCGCGATTGACCAGAAGGCGGTCGAGATGTGAAATATCCAATTCATGAAACTCAAGCCTCAGGCTGTCGGTAGGATTTTCGGAAACACCGCCATTAATAGCAAACCGGGAGCTATCGCTATAAAAGGACATCTCCCTTATAAATAACCCGCTGGTATCGTAAGTAATCCTGTTATCCGGGTCTACACGCCATTGGGTACTATCGACCAGCAAATCCACCTCGCTGAAATAGGCCGTAAACTGATTCGTGCCGTCCAGGCTCACCATTCCCTCGAACTCGGCGGTATTGGTGCCTGTATTATCCAGGTCGTCCCAAACCACATCGTAGCGGAGGGTATCGGCCTTAAGGCGGTTGACCACCGACAGGCTGTCGATGCCGAAGCGTGCGGAATCCGTTTCCGACGGCTCTATAAACATCAGCCTGCTGAAACCCGTGAGAAGATGGAACTGCTCCTGGTCGGAATAGGTTTTCATGCGCCAGTTATAGCCTTTTATGCCTGAATAATCGAGGAGGTTGGAGCGGCCGTCGATCTCCAGCGAAGCCGCCTCAGCATCAAATTTCCCTTCGATATGGGTGCCCGCAGATACCTGCAACCCGGGCGCAAACAGGCCGGTAAGCGCATCCGGTTGTTTCAGCAATACCTCAAAACCAACCTGCTGCTGATAGCCATTTCCGCCGCCTTCACCTATTTCGGAAGCCAGCACATCAGAATAACGGGCCACATATTGCCTGATGGCCGGCGCAATCCGGCTTACCTGGTAATCGCCCTTCACTTCGGCTTCAATCCAGTCGGAAGAAAGCGAGAAACGTGTGCCGGCATTTTCGGAGGCATGGGCACTTATGGTAAGGCTGTCGAGAAAATGGTCCTGCGCACCTTCCCGATAGCTTATGCTGTCGAATACAACGATGCCCTGGATATTATCGATGCTGCTTGCCTGAAAGTCGATATCGAGCCGGGTGGAAAGAATGGCTGTGGAATCCCTGTCGGTAAGTCGCAGGTTAAAAAGATCAGCATGGTTGATTTTCGACTGGAAATTAAACCGGGGCCTTTCTTCATTAAAATCCACAAGTCCGTTGAAGGTAAAATCCAGGTTTTCATCACGGATCGACATCATCCCTTCAAAAACCTGGCTTTCCAAATGTCCGTCCACGATGATATTCTGATAATCATAGCCCATCAGTTCGAGGGATTTTACAGTCCCTTCTGCCTTCAGGTCAAGTTTTTCGGGTTCCACGCCCTGCCCGTCCACATCCAGCACAAAACTGGTTTTTCCCAGCGATTGGGCATCGAAAAGCTTTCCGATGTTCAATCCCGTGGCTTCCAGACGACCTTCGTAAGCGAGCACATTTTCACCCTCGAGCGTTCGCAGGATGATGTCGGTGCTGAGCCTTCCGAGCCTGCTGCGAAACACAGCCCTGGAAACAAAATCGTTGTAAAATCCGGTAAATTTCCCGTTAATATTTACGATCCCCATTTTTACCAGCAAATCGGGTACGGGAATTTTCTCCGCATCGCCCGGAAGCTGGAACGAACGCACGTCGGCTGCCGAGGAAGTAAGCTGCTCGATATCGGCATGAATGAAGGTTTCATAAATATCCGGAAGGCCGTTCATGCTTATGCTGCCCACAAAATGGGTGTTATTGCCGTATCCGGCTTCAATTTTTTTCCCGTGGATATTGGCCACCGTGCCACGAAAATCACCTTTAAACGTAATAAAATCCGTCATGCTGAACATTGTTGGGGCAAAATAGCCGATGTCGCTCATCTCCAGCCCGGTTTCCCTAACGGTTGCATCGAACCGCACCTCCGTAATAAAATTGCTGAAGGCGCTCAGGTTGTCATAGTCGAAACTAAAGTCCGCATCAATGCTGGAGTTGTTGGTGATGATCTTCATGTTTTTAACCGACAAGCCTAAAGGAGTGAACCGGGTGCTGCCCGAGAACTCCTCAAGTTCGAAGCCGCTCTTTTCCACAAACGCGAGATTTTGAATCCTGCCGGTAATGGTATCGCCATCCACCTCCAGGTTATTCATCAGTAAATCCATGTCGATGAGTTCGAGGTCGGCATAATCGATCCCGGGACCGCCGGTCTTGCGGTCTTCATTCTCATAGAGGAAGTGCATATTTCTCAGTTGCAGATCCTTTACCATGATCACCCACGGTTCCCGTTCCTTTTCGAGGGTATCGGCATGAGCCGGCAGGAAGTACTGCAAAAAAAAGCCAAGGTTGCTCAATTCGCGGCCGTGATATTTTCTCAGGGCAAAATCCAGACCTTCCATGTTGAGGGAGGCAACACTGACTTTCTGGGCACTGAAATTAATCCAGTTGAGGCGCGATTCGAGCCGGTCGATGGTAAGCATGTTATGCCCCTGCCGGTCGTCGATTATGAAATCGTTGAGCCGGAAAGTGCCACGAATATTAAAATTGATCTCTCCGATCTCCACATTGGTACCGATCTGACGCGAAAGAAAAGCAGCCGCCATTTTCGACACCATGGTCTGCACCTCCGGATTGCGCAACAGCAGCGAGAGCACCAGCGGCAACGATACCGCAAAAGTGAGAAGGTAGAGGATGATATGAATGGCTTTGCGTACGATAAAGTTCGAGTGTATTATATTCTTTTCTGCTGATTTTCTTTTCCTTTGCAGGCTCTATATCATAATTAACTGAGAAACCACAAAATTATGATATGTTTTCTTTAAATTCGCAAATCATAATATTTCCATAAAAATCATGCACATGAAAACAGGTTCAGCTTTCCGGCTTCTTTTATCGGTAATGATGATTTCGGCTGTTGTACAGCTTCGATCACAAATAACCATTACCACCGGCGATATGCCCTCAGCCGGCGACACCATCCGCAAGAGCACCAACATCAGCACCCTGGGTGTGGATTACACCGCAACCGGTGAGAACTACACCTGGGATTTCTCAGAGATGTTTCCGCTCACGCAAACCGTAGACACCTTTGCCAGTGTTTCGACGGTGCCGTTTGCTTACCAGCTTGTTTTTATCCCGGGACTCGTGGCCAACCTGGCCCAGAAGTTTCCTGAGATCGATACCATTCCCGAACTGCAGTTGACCGATCCTTACCGCTTTTTCAAAAATTCGTCGGCTTCGTACGATGACGTTGGCATTGCCGTAACGCTGAACGGACTTCCCATCCCGCTCAAATTCGACAATCCCGATGTTTTGTATGATTTCCCGGTGGCGTGGGGCAATGTGGATTCAAGTTTTTCTGGCGTGGAATTCGGGATCAGCGGGCTGGGCTATCTCTCCATCGACCGCAAACGCGTAAATACCGTGGACGGCTGGGGCACCCTAAAATCACCCTACGGCACGTTTGAGGTGTTGCGCTTAAAATCGCAGGTGTTCGAAACCGATAGCGTGTATATCGATTCCATCGGATTTGGAACGCAGATCGAACGCGTGTACACCGAGTACAAGTGGCTGGCCGGCGGATTTGGCGAACCGCTTTTGCAGGTTTACGAAGAAGGCCCGCTGTTTAGTGTGGCCTATATCGATTCGGTAAGAAATCCCATTACCGGCATCCACCCCAGCGGCATTGCCGCACGATCGTTCCGGGTGCTGCCCAATCCTTGCAGCGGGCCCGCCGAAGTGCAGTTTGCATTGGACAACTCCGCCGAAATTATCATCGGTATTTACAGCCTCACCGGACAGTACCTTGCCGAAATCCTCAGAAAACATTTGCCGGCCGGCGCTCATTCGGCTGGCTTCGATACCCGGAAGGCAGGGCTTACACCGGGTGTTTATTTTGTGAAAATTCAGGCCGGACACAGCACACAGGTAGAAAAAATCGTTGTAAGATAAAATCACGGACCACCCCTATGAAATTTGTTGCCTATAAATCATCCGCCGGATCGGGAAAAACCCATACGCTGGTTAGGGAATATCTTCGCCTTGTGATCAGCAATCCCGAAAAGTACAAAAACATTCTTGCCATCACCTTTACCAATAAGGCCGCCAACGAAATGAAAGGGCGGATACTGGAGTATCTCGACAGGCTCATCTCATACGATGCTTCCACAGCCAAAGCATTGATTAAGGATCTGATGGAGCAACTAAAGGCGGAACTCAACCTGGATGAAGCACAAATCAGATACCGCGCGGCAATCGTGCTCTCGCTCATCCTTCACAACTACTCCAATTTTGCAGTGAGCACCATCGACAGTTTTACCCACAGGCTGGTACGCAGTTTTGCGAGAGATTTACGGCTTCCGCTGAATTTCGAAATCGGGCTGGATACGGATCAGCTCATCAACAAAAGCATCGACATGCTCATCGGCAAAGTCGGGTCAGATGAAACGCTTACCAGGATATTGGTGCAATTTGTTGTAAGCAGGCTCGAAGATGAACAAAGCTGGAACATCGAACTGGAGCTGAAGAAATTCGGCAAGATCCTCCTGCGCGAAGACAGCATGATGGCTGTAGAAAAACTTCGCGATCTGGAGGCAGGGGATTTTATTATCATAAAAAATAAACTTCAGGGCCGGATCAGGCAATTCGAAAACCTGTTGAGCAATATAGGCCGCCAGGCTATGGATTTGATCAACAACCACCATCTCAGCGCAAAATCGTTCTACCAATCCACCAAAGGTATTTACAGCTATATAAAAAGAATCGCAGAAAACGATTTTTCCAAAGTGCAACCAAATAGTTATGTAAGAACCACAATCACCGGGGATAAATGGCCAGCACCCAAATGCCCGCCTGATGAAAAAGCTGCCATCGACAGCATTTCGCCGCAGTTGCAGGCTTATTATCAGCAGATTCAAGACCTTGTGGATAAACATTATCCCGATTACAAGCTCTTTGGGCTGATCCTGAAAAACATATACCCCATTGCCGTCCTTAATGAGATCGATAAAGTGATGGCCGAATTCCGTGAAAACGAAAATACGGTGCATATCTCCGAGTTTAACAAACGCATTGCCGCCATCATCGATGCCGAACCCGTGCCTTTCATTTACGAGCGCGTGGGCGAAAAATACAGGCATTTTCTGGTGGACGAATTCCAGGACACCTCGCTGCTGCAATGGAAAAACCTGCTGCCGCTATTTGAAAATTCGCTGGGAAGCAATCAGTTCAATATGATCGTGGGCGATGCCAAACAAGCCATATACCGCTTCCGCAATGGCGAGGTGGAGCAGTTTGCAGCGCTTCCCGGCATTTATGAACGAGGCAATGATCCCGTGTCGGTGGCGCGTGAGGAACTGCTGAAAAAGCATTACCGCGAAGTGGGGCTTACGGTGAATTACCGCTCCGGCGGTGAGATCGTGCGTTTTAACAACCGGTTTTTCAATTATGCAAGGCAATTCCTGCACGATGACCTGGCGGGAATTTACATGGATGTGGCACAGCAGTATATCGAATCCGGTCCCGACGGAATGGTTCACCTCGAATTCACGGATCAGCACGAAGATGATAAAAACGGATCCGCAAACCAACTGAACAGAATTCTGGACCTGATTAGGAATGATCTCGCAGAATTTGAACATGGCGATATCGCGATATTGACGCGTACAAAAAAGGAAGGCAGTGAAGTGGCAAGGATGCTGCTCGAAAACGGCATCAATGTGGTTTCGTCGGAGGTGCTCCGGCTGGATGCCAGCCCGGATGTGGGATTTCTCACCGGCTTGCTCAGGCACCTGAATGCCCCGGATGACATGATTCCGGCAGCGGAAGTGCTGGTTTACCTTTTCGAACAAAAAAAGCTCCCGTTCGATCACCTGCATCACCTGTTTTCAGAAGTTTACGGTGGAACATATAACGGGTTAACCGATTTTCTGGAAAAGCAAGGTTTTCATCTGAAGCACCCTTCGGGCGAAAACCTCACACTGCCGGAACTGATCGGGGAACTGATCGAAATTTTCGGCCTTGATCCGCAGGGACAGAATCCGTTCATGCAGTTTTTACTTGATCTGGCGCTAAACTACAATGCCACAGAAAATGAAGGCATCGCGGGTTTTCTTGAATTCTGGGATGAAAAGGGTCATAAGGAGTCCATCGTGGTGCCCGAAACCGGGGATGCGGTGAAGATCATGACCATTCACAAGGCAAAGGGACTGCAGTTTCCGGTGGTGATTTATCCCTTTGCCTCTGCCAAACCCAAAAAAACCTATGATGAAGCGTGGATTGAACCGCAAATCGATGATATTCCGGAGTTGAAATCGGCCCTTGTTAACCTGGTGAAGGATATCGAAGAAACAAGGTTTGCATTATTAAATGAAAAAGAATCCGCCAAATCTTTTCTGGACCTGCTAAACGTACTTTATGTGGCGCTGACCAGACCCGAACAGCGCATGTATATTTTAAGCACCAATAAAATGAAGGACGGGAAATGGAAAGCCAATGGCGGCCTTCCCGATGTTCCCGATCTGTTGTACAATTTTCTTGAACAGGAAAATCTTTGGGAGGAAAACAACCCGGTTTACATTTTCGGCGAAGCAGCGGCCCCTTCAGAGAAAAGCAGGCAAGCCATACCGGCCGTCGACACAAAACCGGGCACCGGTTATAGCAGCAACTGGCGGCAAAAGGTGGAATTCAGGCGGCTTGCTCCCAGGTATTGGAATGTGGAAAACCCCGGCAGGAGCCGTGACCGTGGAATCCTCCTTCATCAAATGATGGCAGGAATCAAAACCGTAAATGACCTGGAAAAAGTTTTCAGGGAAGCGCAGATACAGGGGTTGATCAGGGAAGATGAAAAATCCGCCCTGGAAGAAAAAATGAGGCGGCTGATACGTCACCCTAAACTCGAGAGGCTTTTTGCGGAAAGCGCGACGGCATTCACCGAACGTGATATCCTGCTCGCCAACGGCACTGTACTCCGCCCCGACCGCATGGTTACGGATGGTAGCCGCTGCACCATCATCGACTACAAAACCGGCCATGCCGCCGAATCGCACAAAAAACAAATGCTGGAATACAGCCAGACGCTTTATGAAATGGGATTTCAGAAGGTGGAGGCTCTATTGGTTTATCTGGATGAGGAGGAAGTGGTTGAAGTGGGGCCGGCTTCCGATTTATCTAATGGATAGCAGATATTGATTGTCAAAAGTTTTAACAAATACAATACAAATCGTTTTTCCTTTTCACTTTGTGTAGCTAAACAAATTTTGTAGCTAAACAAATTCTCTCATTTTCCCCCTGTCATCTCCTTCCCCAATCCCAACTTCATTATTTTTGTATCATGAACGAAAAACATGTATCCATTCTTTCGAAAGAGCTTGGCATTTCGGCAAAGCAGATCAAAAGTGTAATCCTGCTGTTCGACCAGGGCGCTACCATTCCTTTTGTGGCACGCTACCGCAAGGAAGTTACCGGCGGACTCGACGAGGAACAACTCACCAATATCCGCGACCGCAAGGAAAAACTCGAGGAAATCGACAAGCGCCGCGAGAGCATCCTCCACAGCATGCGCGAAAACGAGCAGCTTACAGCCGAGTTGGAAAAGCAACTGCTGGAAGCCCAAACGCTTACCGAACTCGAGGACATTTATCTTCCCTTCAGACCAAAACGCAAAACCCGCGCAAGCATAGCAAGGGAAAAAGGCCTGGAGCCGCTGGCAAAAATCCTGATGTCGCAGCGAAGGGATGATATGGAAAAAGCTGCGGCGCAATACATCGATTCAGATAAAGGCGTGGAATCCATCGCAGATGCACTTGCCGGCGCCCGCGACATCATTGCCGAGTGGGTAAGCGAAAACCGCCACGCCCGCGAACGGCTGCGAAACCTTTTCGGGCACCGGGCCGTGATCAGGTCGGAAGTGATGAAAAACAAGGAGGAGGATGCGGGAAAGTTCAGGAATTATTTCGATTTTGAAGAACCTTTGAAGCGATCGCCTTCGCACCGCGTGCTGGCGATGTTCCGCGGCGAGAACGAAGGTTTTCTGCGGGTGAAGATCACCCCCGCTGAAGAGGATGCGCTGGAAATCCTCCAACGGATGTTTGTAAAAAGCAACGGCGCTTCGGGAGATCATGTGTGGGAAGCCGTGAAGGATTCGTGGAAACGGCTGCTGCAGCCTACGCTGGAAACCGAATTCCGCAATATCGCAAAGGAGCGTGCCGACACCGAAGCCATCCGCGTGTTTGCCGACAACCTGCGACAATTGCTCATGGCTCCCCCGCTCGGGCAAAAAAACGTGCTGGCCATCGACCCGGGCTTCCGCACGGGCTGCAAAATCGTTTGTCTCGACCGGCAGGGAAAGCTCCTGCACAACGAAACCATCTACCCCCACCCGCCACAAAACGAAGTAAAACAATCGATCAACAAAATTGAACAACTCGTCGGGGCCTACGACATCGAAGCCATCGCCATTGGCAACGGCACGGCAGGACGCGAAACCGAACGCATGGTGAAATACCTGCGCTTTAACCGGGATGTGATTGCGGTGATGGTAAACGAAAGCGGCGCCTCGGTGTACTCAGCTTCCCCGGTGGCCCGCGAGGAGTTCCCGGATTACGACGTCACGGTGCGTGGTGCCGTATCAATTGGCAGGAGGTTGATGGACCCGCTGGCCGAACTGGTGAAGATCGATCCGAAATCCATCGGCGTGGGGCAATACCAGCACGATGTGAACCAAGGCATGCTGGCGCGCAGCCTCGAAGATACCGTGGTGAGCTGCGTAAATGCCGTGGGTGTGGAAGTGAATCTGGCGAGCAAGCAACTGCTCTCGTTCGTGTCGGGGATTGGGCCGGCGCTGGCACAGAACATCGTGGACTACCGCAATGAACACGGTGCCTTTGCTTCGCGCGAAGCGCTGAAAAAAGTTCCCCGGTTCGGCCCCAAAGCCTTCGAACAGGCGGCAGGATTCCTCAGGGTGCGGGAAAGCAGAAATCCGCTCGACAAGAGTGCGGTGCATCCAGAGAGCTACCACATTGTGGAAAAGATGGCCGGCAAACTGAAGGTGACCGTGGAGGATCTGATCACGGGCAAAGAACTGCGCGACAAGATCGACATCAGCGAATTCGTTACCGAACAGGCAGGGATTCCTACCCTGAAGGACATCATGGACGAGTTGGACAAACCCGGCCGCGACCCACGCGAAAAATTCGGCGTGTTCCAGTTTGCCGAAGGCATCAATTCCATTGGCGACCTGCGCGAAGGGATGGAACTGCCGGGCATCGTCACCAATATCACGGCTTTTGGCGCTTTCGTGGATGTGGGTGTTCACCAGGATGGTCTGGTGCATAAAAGCAAGATCGCCGAAAAATTTGTGCACGATCCCGCCGAATACCTCAAACTCAATCAGCGCATAAAGGTAAAAGTGGAAAGCATCGACCTGCAGCGCAAGCGTATCCAGTTTACGATGGTTGGCGTGGAGCAGCCGAGGTATGCGTTTTAAATATTCATAAAATTTACCATTCCATTTTTCGTTATAAAAGTCTTAAACTGTTTAGAGGATACGGATGAAAAGGATTTTTCTTGTTTTTACTGTTTTGTTGCTTTCGCAAATGGTTATGCAGGTAGATGCCCAGCGCGTGATGGGCGCACTTATCGGCGGCTTCAACGCTACCAACGTGCAGGGCGATGATGTATTCGGTTTCCGGAAGTTCGGATTCAATGCCGGTGCTGCAGCCATCGTACCTTTCAATGATACCTGGTCGTTCACCCTCGAAACCATTTACTCCGAAAAAGGCAGCTTTCATAAAGAAGGCGGCCGGGGCATGGACTACCGCTACCGGCACGATTACAATCACTACAAGCTCGTACTGAATTATCTGGAGGTGCCTCTGCTGGTTCATTTCAACGACAACGACCGACTGAAGGCGGGGGCCGGCGTATCCTACGGACGGATGATCGAAGTGAAAGAATGGGAAGACCACGTGCGCATTGCCACCACCACGCTCAACGACGGACCATACGACCTGGATGACTGGTCTGCCCTGCTCGATGTACAGATCCCGGTCTTTCATCAGCTCAAACTTAACGCCAGGTATTCCTTTTCGCTCTTAAAGATACGCGAGCGGGAATATATAAACGTAGAACCGGACGAGGAAAAAATCCGCAAGCAATACAATCAGGTGCTGTCCTTCAGGCTGATCTGGGTATTTAACGAACAGGCCTCGCAAAGGGCAAAACTGAATGAAGGGTTGTAAACCCGAATCATAGGGAATTTAATGCCTGATGATGCATTTCTTGGTTTGCACCTCATCACCGCACTGCATCCTATAATAGTAAATACCGGGAGCCAGTCCCGAAAGATCAGCCACAAGCGTATGCTTACCAGAGCTTTGAAATCCTTTTGCCAGGATCATGATTTCGCGGCCCTGCTGATTTAAAAGCGCAATCTCAATATAGGATTTAGCAGGCAGATAATAATTGATGTTGGTAACTGCACGGAAGGGATTCGGAAAATTCTGATCAAGAATAATTTCATTTTGTATCTTGTTTCCCTCAGCAATTGAAATCGCTCCTCCTTTTTCAAAAAGATAAATCCCACCGGCATAATCTGAAACGTAGATGTAATGGCCGACTTCAATATTCTTTACAGATGTGCCCGTGAATGCAGAGGAATGATGCGTAATTGATCCCGGATCGGAAACATCCAGTATAGTTATGCCGAAATGCATGTTTCCCAGGTAAGCATAATTTTCATCTACAACAAGATCTTTTCCATAATACAACGGTATTTCAAAGGAAGCTAATTCTTCCGGCAAAAGATTATCAACTGCATACACAGCAAAATATTCATTACCTGTAACGTACAAATAATCATCATCTGATTCCACGCGAGAATAGGAAGCCTGATCGGAAATTTCATACAGGATTTCAGGTTCTTCCGCATTCAT